>CAZFQD010000151.1:0-4482 GCA_964520885.1 uncultured Oscillospiraceae bacterium
TCAGGAAGACTTTTAGCATTTTCAATCTGCCATAATATAAACTGCTTCATAAAGGCATTTATTTGTTTGCCCTGTTCTTGTACTTTTGAAAGCTCAGAAGGGATTATTTCTCTATTTTCAAAGCGTATGATAAAGTATCGTGCAAGCCCTGATATTCCAATATCAGGTACATCTTCACCAGTTATAGCTGAAAGTCCTCGTGGTGGAAATGAAATTTTTAGTGAAGTATCTGCGTTTAAACGCGACCTGCCTGCGTGGTCTCCCGCTCCTCTTGCAAGACGTTGAGCTATTGCAGTCATCTTTTGCATTTCATAGGCATTTTGCGGGTGAAAATCATCAACTAAAATAATGCTGTCTTTTAGAGAAAATGCCCTTTTTTCAATGGCATTTGCTGTATCGCTAAAATTTGCAGTTGAACTATCAGCGGGGCTATAATTTTTAAACATAGCACAATACAGTATATTTAATGTAGTCTTAAACGAACCACTTGCGCCTACACTATATAGGGCAAAACTTGGAATAAAACCCGCTTTACTCAAAAAATAATTTAAAGGTGCAAGCAAGTAAAAAGCAAGCATTGGATAGCTAACACTTTTTGGTGCAATATGAAAAAGTTCCATAACTGACAAAAAGGCTTCCTTTTCACTTATGATTTCTTGATTGAAAGCAAACTTTGAGAGTGCTGTATCAAGTTCGCATTCTACATTTGAAATATTTCCAACTACGCCACCATTATACAAGTAACAAAGTTTACCCTCATACTCGCGAAAGCCAGTATGGGTAAAGATAGTCCTTTTGATAATATTATCCGCTTGGCTTTGAATATAATCCCTTAAATATTCCTTTTGGTTAGGCTGAATTCTTGCTCGCAAGTCCCAACACTTAGTTACATAGTTCATATTTGTAAAATCATTAGCTGATACGGTAACCGCAGGCAATGTTTCGCCAGAAGCGAGTGTTCCGTTGACTGTGAAAAATCTAATAGTATTCATTCCGTCATCTTTTGTTATGTCCTCAATCGGCTTTGCGTTAAAATTGCTAATTAAGATTACTCTTTCACCCGACTGGCGAAAAACACACCCGTTTTCTATAAAATATGTGCTGTTTGCGGATGGTTCTGTTGATTTAGTTTCTTTTTGCTGTGCTTTATATGCCTTCAACATTGTTTCAAATGTTTTTAAAGCACCAACATTTTTCGCCTTTTCCCTGAGATTGTTTTCAAATTGTGCAGCTACTATGCCATCAAGGTTTTGCATTTGCTCATATATACTCTGTTCATTAAATTGTTCTTTTGTAAGTTTTTCAATTATAAATGGTGTAAATTCTTTAATAGCAGTTGCATATCCGCCCACACTGTTGGAGATTGTTTTAATCTCAATTAATGATAATGGCGGTTTACACTGAGTTGAATTTATTGTAATAAGTGCTTTGTTTATTGCATCGGCACTCATACCTTTTTTTCTCATTGTTCCAGCAATTGAGGTTAAAGTAGTATTACGGTTTCCTTCAAAAAAGGTAATAGGAATTTTAGTTTCTTTTTCCGTAATTCCGTAACTAATATTTAAAGTGTGAGAAACATTCAATAGTGCTGTTTCAAACTCCGCTTCGGTATATTTAATTTTAGGATTAAATACTTCGCACTCCACCAAAAATGGAATTCCTTTGTGATGATAAAAATTTGGCAATCGCATTACTCGCGATAAGTCTTTTATCTGCTCATCAGTGCCTAAAAATGAGTTTAAACCTTCTTGTATAGCTTTGAAATTTTTAATATTACCTTCTGAAATTAGCCAATATACATGGTATCCGCGAACTGTTTTTACTATAATAGACGGCTTAAGAGGGAAGGAAGAAAGACGAGTTTTTTGCTCATCCTCTGTTCCATTATCAAAATCTACAAAATGAGCAGTTATTCTCTCAATCTTATCACTTTTTTGTCCACCAGCATTGACTACAAAGAATATACCGTTTCCCCCATTATTCCATTCCACAAGCTCTGCCTCAAGATTATTAAAGTTAGAGAGTTTTGCAGAAAAGTTCTTACTGTTTTTAGTTTTCTTTGTATCATCAAAGCTACGAATATATGCCATTTCTTCTTCCTTGCGAAAAGCACTTAAAAATTCTATTGTTTTAACTTCCATATTATCTTATCCTTTCAGGCAACTTTCTCATTACCCCACATTCAGGCTCTGGCTGTTTAATAGTTTTATGTAGAGATTCATTTATTAGGTCAATATCAATTAAAAATTTCTTCCCACTTCTTACAGATGGGATAACGCCAGACAAAACCATTCTACGTAGTGCAAAGGGAGTAATGCTTGTTTCGCTGTCCTGCTCTTTTATGTAATTATAAGTTTCGCCAATTGTTCTCATTCTTGCAACCATTATTTTTCACCTTCCTTTTCATTTTCAATAATTTTAAGTATCTTTGTTTTAAACTCTTGGTTTAGAGGATAGCGTAACTTCCGCGTTAATGTTGGTTCGGAAATGTTTAATCTTTCTGCTACTTTCCAAAGCGGTACTCCTGCTCCTTTTGCTATTAATCTTAATTCTTTGTTGGTTTCTTGCATTTTCTTTAACTCCTTTCAAATTTATTTTTTAAATCTATTGATTTCTCCAGAATAGTATGATATGATGTTCTTGTCATCATTATTATATGTCAATAATATCATATAGTCAAGTTATTATTGACATACTTAATTTTAAACAAGTATTTCATATTAAAAGGAGTTTTTATTATGTCAAGTTTATTATTTCCATTAAGTGCTAAGGAAGCAAAAAAGAAACAAAAGGCAACAGGCATTAAAACAAGTGCAACTGACAACAAAAATGCTTTATTCCCCACAAGACTAAGAGAATTAAGAGCAGAAAAAAAAACTAATGAAGGAAAAGGAACTTCACAACAATTACTTGCTGATGAAATTGGCGTGACAAAATCAACAATTAGTCTTTACGAAATGGGAGATAATGTCCCTGACGCTAAAACAATTGTTAAATTAGCAGAGTTTTATAATGTTTCTACTGACTATTTACTTGGATTAATTAATATCAAATCTTCAAATATCGATTTTCAAGGAATACACAGAAAAACAGGCTTGTCGGAAAAAGCTATTGAGACATTAACAAAACAGAAATACATCAAAGGTTATACTGACCCAAAAGAAACGGTTTATCAAGAAATTAGTTTCATTATTGAGCATAAAGATTTTCCCGAATTAATAAAAGAAATTCATTTTATTAATAATATTGGTGAAAATCTTTGCAATAAATCTGGCAAGAAAATAGAAGAAATAATGGTTGAAACATCAGGAGGTCTTCGCATGCCTTACAATCATGCTGTTAAATATTTTAAACAAAATATAATTGACAATTTTAGAAAAATACTTGATGATATTACACTACCGATTAACATTTTAACTGATGACAATGGAAAAGATGAGATATAAATAAAACTAAATATAATTAAAAAAAGTTAAGGAAGTGCTATTATGGCAACAATTAGAGAGAGAAATGGCTCATATCAAATTAGGGTTTATGCTGGGCGTGATGTAACAGGCAAGCAGATTGAAAAAGTAAAGACTTGGAAACCAGAGCCAACACTAAATCCAAAACAAATTGAAAAAGCTCTTGATGATATTGTCTATGAATTTGAAAAAGAAGTGCAAACTGGAGGAGCTATTGACGGTAAAATTCGCTTTTGTGAATTTGCAAATAAATGGCTTGAAGCAAACTCTACACATCATTCGCTTTCATATAGGCAAAGAGCAAATCAATTACTTGTTAGAATAAACGAAGCAATAGGTCATATATCCCTTGAAAAATTGCAACCTCATCATATTATGGATTTAAATAAAAATCTTTCAGAGCCGGGAATTAAGAAGAATTCAAAACGAGCTAAAACTGATAAATTAACTGGAATAATGAAAGAACGAAAACTAACCAAGGTAGCACTTGCTACAATGGCAGGTCTTGGGGCATCAACCTTAAAACCAGCCTGTCGCGGAGAAACAATAAGTATTGAAACTGCCGAAAAAATATCAAAGGCACTTGGAATTGAACTGAAAAGACTTTTCACTATTGTAGGAGAAAATCAAACTCTTTCAGAAAAGACGGTTTTACACCATCATAGGCTTGTTAGTAGCATTCTTCAGTCAGCTGTCTATTGGCAAGTTCTCAAGGAAAATGTAGCAAAGCGAGTGAAACCACCTAAGGTTAATTATAAAGAAGCAGAATACCTTGATGATAACGATGCACAGAATTTAGTTGGTTGTTTGGGAAAAGAGCCGATAAAATGGAGAGCCCCAGTCCTTTTACTTTTATATAGTGGTATGAGACGAGGAGAACTATGTGGTTTGCAATGGGATGACATTGATTTTAAAAATAGCCTTATACATATCAAAAGGGCAAGCCAATATTTAGGTGAAGGCATTGGTTCATTTATAAAAGAAACAAAAACTGCCTCATCAAAACGCGTTTTAAAAA
>CAZFQD010000152.1:0-4481 GCA_964520885.1 uncultured Oscillospiraceae bacterium
CTCCTAATCCAACTGTGCTAAATGTTGTTTGTGCCGAAAGATTAGTAAGTGTTGTTTTGTTTTCTGATATAAAAGTGCCATCCATATAACTTTTTATTGATTTATTTGGTTGGTCAAAAACGAAGACAAGTTGGTGCCATTGCGAATCAAAAAAGTCAGGAACGCTGTTGCCACTCCAGCTCCAGCTAACTTCACTACCAGAGGAACCCAAACCCGTGCCAAAATGAATATTATTTTGAAAAGTTTTGGTTACTCCAATAGCAAAACCGGGAGTATTATATCCCCATAAACCCGTTATAAACAATCGTATTGTTTCATTAATCGGGGTATCTGTAAGAAAGTTTACCCAAGTGGATAATGAAAAGGCAGCTGTTCCAAATTTAAATGCGTCACCCGACATTTTTAAGTAATTGTTGCTGTCAATGCTCACATACTTACCACTCGGTCCATTATCCCCAACTTCTTTGTCGGAGTATACAGGTGTGCCTACCGCCGTAGCATTAATCGCTGATGTTCCGGTGTTTGCCCCTGACGCATCATCAAAAGTCAACTGAATCCACGGAGATGGAGCAACTGCTAAAACATTGGTTGCTGATAATTGGGTTATTAACAACATGAGTATGGATAATACACAAAAGAGACTGCAAACGACAAGTGATTTTTTTTTCATTTCATAAAAACTCCTTTATAATAAAATTAAATAATAAATGCTAACCTTTTACACTGCCAAGCACAATACCTTTGACAAAATATTTCTGCAAAAACGGGTAAAATAACATTACGGGAAGAGCTCCTAAAAATATCTGAGCAGCTTGCACTGTCTTTGATGAAATCTCACCCATAGACTGCACATTATAACCGGTCATTAATGAAAAATCTTTAGCAATAATCATTGTTTGTAAATAAGTTTGCAATGGATATTTTTCAGGAAAATTCATTAAAATTAAACCATCAAACCAACTATTCCAATGACCAACCAAGGTGAACAAGGTTAAAGTTGCTAAGGCAGGCATTGCACTTGGAATATATATTTTAAAAAGAATAATGAAATGACTCGCTCCATCAATAACTGCAGCTTCTTCTAATGCCTTAGGAAGTTGTCTGAAAAAATTTAATAATATCACAATATTAAACACTTGTACTGCTCCCGGTAAAACCAAAGCCCATAATGTATCCATTAAATTTAACTGCTTAATAAGCATATACCAAGGAATTAATCCACCACCAACCAACATTGTAATGAAAAACACCCATGCAAATATGTTTCTTCCTTTTAAATAGCTATCTTCCTTTGATAGCGGATATGCAGTGAGTACTGTTAATAGCATACTGATTCCGCCACCTATAATAACTCTTTGTATTGTTACATACATCGCTCTCCAGAATTCAATTCGTTGTGCTATAAATTCATAGGCACTTAAGGTAAAATCATAAGGTATAAATCCAACTTTACCGGTTTCTACTGCAATGCTTGAACTAAATGATATTGCAATTATATGCATAATTGGTAAAATACAAAGCATTGATAATAGCAGTAGTATTATTCCATTAATAATAGGAAAAACAGACATTTTTTTAACTAATTTTAATAACATTTCACACACCCTTAAAACATCTTATAATCTGCATATTTATAAGCACAATAATATGAAGTAGATATTAATATTAGTGAGACGGCCGATTTAAAAAGTCCCGCCGCCGCCGCAACACCATACTGTGCTTGGACAATACCAAGGCGATAAACCAATGTATCCAAAATATCTCCTGACTGTTTTACTAATGGGGAATATAAATTAAACACCTGATCAAAACCTGCATTTAAAATATTTCCAAGACTTAAGAGTGCCAATAAAACAATAATCATTCTCATTTCGGGAAGGGTTATATACCGCACTTTCTGCCATCTGGTAGCACCATCCATGCTTGCAGATTCATATAGCTGGGGATCTATAGAAGTAATTGTTGCAAGATAAATAATTGTGCCAAATCCGAAATTTTTCCAAATATCGGTTGAAATCAAAACAGTGGGAAACCATTTGTTATCTCCAAGAAAAAATATTTTATCAATACCCAATTGTTGTAATGTATTATTAATAATACCATCTGTTGGAGATAACATACTTATAAATATACCACTTAAAATAATCCAGGAGAGAAAAAACGGCAAATAAATGATAGTCTGTATATACCGCTTGTAAAATGAACTTCTAACTTCATTAATCATTATAGATACTGCGATTTGTATTAATGTCCCAAAAAATATTTTCATAAATGATATATACACAGTGTTCCAAATTGCTTGTTTAGTTCCCGGCAATTGAAATAGATATATAAAATTATCAAATCCACACCATATCTGTTGACCAAAAAGCCCAATTGCAGGATTAAAATTTTGAAAAGCAATAGATATACCCACCATTGGAATGTAAGCAAAAATTACTAAAAAAATCAATCCGGGTATAAGCATGATATAAAGAGGTATTCTGGATTTATATTTTTGAAATGTCTTAAACTTTAAATGTGGTCTGTTTATTTCTACAACTGATTCTATTACATCCATAAGTAATTCTCCCCCACTGATTCAACCATTAAATCTCTTTATTATTTATTTTTATACCAATTATTTACTTCAGTCGTCATCTGATCACCGCCGGCTTTTTTCCAATCGCTTACAAAAGCATCAAAATAGTTGATTGGATTAGCCCCAACAATAATACCCATATAGGCTGTGCTTGCCATATCGTTCAATGTAGTCAGTCTGCTTATCATAGTCGGCGTAGGTGCCGTTACAAATTCATTCTTAACATACAGATTATTATTCTGGCTATATTCAATAACCCCCATACTTCCACCGGCACCATAAATCTTTTCCCATCCCCAGTCGTTTGCTTCAAGTCGTTTTTGAATGCCTAAAGCACTACCGGTTAACTTAGAAAAATTATTGGTTTTTCTTGCCTGATCCAATGCAAGAAAATCAGCTAAATTCTGATTGGTTACGGATGGCTTAACAGGTGAAAACTTCCAAACTCCTTCAACAGCACCTACTAAATAATATTTTCCCCATTCCTGTGTTGCTCCCCAATTTTTCTCAATGAACATATTATACATTTTTACGAGAGCTTCAGGATTTTTAACACCTTTTTTAACTACATACCAGCCGGCAGTAGCTTGAGTTGAAATGGTTTTTGCAGGTGTTGCTAATGCGGATAAAACCGGAATCGCAACCCAGTTTGCCTTTGGATCATTAGAATGACTCATATTTAACGGGTAAATCGTATTCCAATGAGATCCGTACTCAAGACCCACTTTACCTGAGGTTAACAATTGAGTACATGCCCCTGAATCATAAACGGCAAAATCAGATGGCATATATCCATTTGAATATAAGTCTCTAAGTGCTTGTAAAGCATTTTTTGCTTCCGGTGCAATTGCACCGTATTGAAGTTTACCATCCTTTTTCAGCCATAAACCCGGATAAGAACCATATCCTGCAAAAAACCCCTCTAGACCGCAAATGGTTCCCCATAAGCCTCTGTAAGAAGTAAACCCGAATGTATCATTTTTGCCGTTTTTATCGGGGTCATTATTTGTAAATTTTTCTATAACATTAAATAAATCAGTCATATTTTTGGGCATAGCTAAACCAAGATTGTCCAACCAGTCTTTTCTAATCCACAACATAGGTGAGTCAACCGATGGGTCAACCGTCTCAGGTAGGCCCATTAACTTACCGTTTACCGTTGCTGCTGCAAGGGTATCACTACCGGCTATATTGAGTGTTTTCTTTGTAAAATCGGCTGCATATGTATTATATATACTTGTTAAGTCTTGAATGGCTCCGGCAGCGGTTAATAGATTTAATTGAAGCGAATTTACTTTACATATATCCGGAAGCTCACCGCTTGTTATTACAAGATTAAGTTTCGTAGCATATCCATCCGCTCCCATCGCAACCCAGTTATACTTAATATTAATTCCAAGAGTATCTGAAAAAAGTTTTGTCCACCGATTATCCCCAATAGTTTCACCCAGTTTATTCAAAGTATCGGTTACCATATCATCCGATTCACGGCCAAAACTCAATGTAATACTCGGATTATATTTGCCAAAAGGATCAACTCCATTTGTATTAGCAGTTGAACTTGTTTTACTTCCGGTATTTGTTGAAGTATTATTCCCACTTGCCTGACTTGCCTGACTTGCCTGAGAAATCCCCGAGTCAAATGACTCGGAACCCTGCGAATCAATTGTGGAACTTATAATTGTTGATTCTCCGTTATCTGCACCAGAAGAACTATTGCTTCCGGAATTAGATTTTTTACATCCACCTTGAAACACCAATAAAGATAAGGAAATAATTAGACATAATATACGCAAAAAAACTTTCTTTTTATTCATTACAAAAACCTCCATATAAATTATAATTTTATTAGTCAATTGCGAAACTCAAAAAACCTTGATTTTATGCGGTTTTTTAGTCT
>CAZFQD010000153.1:0-4466 GCA_964520885.1 uncultured Oscillospiraceae bacterium
GGATTTAACTGTAACCGCAGGGCAAAAGGTCTTAAATGTTCATATTCAACAGGGAGAGTTGCTCATCTATGAGGAGTGCAAGGCATCCTATGAACAGGCAAGAGCATTTTTTAAGAATGTTCATTGTATTTTTGTGTGTCATTCGTGGCTATTAAATCCTGCTTTAAAGGAGCTTTTGCCGAAAAGCTCCAATATTATTCAATTTCAGGAGGACTATTTCGTTTTCGAAATTGACGAGAACGACCGGCAATGCGAGGACCGCCTGTTTGGAACCTTTTTAGTTAACCCTGAGGATTATCCAAAAGAAACATCTTTGCAAAGAAAAGCAGTGGAATATCTTAAAAATGGTAAAAAACTCGGCATTGGATATGGAGTTTTTCAATAATATATTATCAAATGATATAATATTTATCATTTAAAAATAATTTAAAACATTAAATTCAAAAAGGAGACTACCAGTATGGGAAAAAAATTATGACACCAAGAGAAAATTTAATAAGAGCAGTCAAGAGGAATAATCCTGAATATGTCCCAATGTATTTTTGCCTATGTCCTTCTCTTAAAGAAGAATTTAAAAAAAGGACGGGTAAAACTGATTACTTAGAATATTATAATATGCCAATTAGGTATGTAGGACTTAAAGAAAGTAATAATCCAATAGATTATACACCTTATTTTGAGGGTTTGGAGGAATATTCTTATATTGACGAGTGGGGTATTGGACACAAATATGGTAGTATCGCACACTTTACAAAATTTATCCATCCTATGGCAAATTTCATAACACCGGAGCAAGTTCTGAATTTTCCTGTACCCGATGTATTAGAAGATTATCGCTGGGAAGGAATGAAAGAAGAAACACTTATATATTTAATATGGTATGTAAAGTATGCTGACACCAAATATGATGGTAGGAAAGCATTCTGAAGCTGTTAAGCAAGCCCTAATTATCAAACTAATTGTAGCCCTAATTTTTTACAAAATAAATAACATTTTGGAGGGAAAAAACATATGAGTAACTACCCAAAAATAGGAATAAGACCAACAATTGATGCCCGTCAAGGTGGAGTAAGAGAAAGTTTAGAAATCCAAACAATGAATATGGCTTTAAGTGTAGCCGAACTATTAAAAAAAACATTAAAGTATCCAAACGGAGAGCCAGTGGAATGTTTAATTGCAGATAGCACAATCGGCAGAGTTCCAGAAGCACAAGCTTGCGAGGAAAAATTTGTTCGTGAAAATGTAGGACTTTCAATAACTGTAACCCCTTGCTGGTGCTATGGTACCGAAACAATTGATATGAATACTACTCGTCCAAAGGCTATATACGGCTTTAATGGCACAGAAAGACCGGGAGCCGTATACTTAGCGGCCGCATTAGCAGGGCATAATCAGAAGGGCATTCCTGCCTTTTCAATCTATGGACAAGATGTAAAAGATGCAACAGATAAAGAAATACCAACAGATGTAGCAGAAAAGCTAATAAAATTTGCAAAGGCAGGCTTAGCAGTTGCTATGATGAAGGGACAATCTTATCTATCAATCGGTGGAGTATCAATGGGTATTGCCGGTTCTATTGTTGATGATAAATTCTTTGGCGACTATTTGGGAATGAGAAATGAATACATAGATATGTGCGAAATTTCAAGAAGAATTGAAAAAGGCATATACGATAAAGAAGAATATAAGAAAGCCCTTGTTTGGACAAAGGTAAACTGCAAAGAGGGCAAGGACTATAACAAAAATGGACACACAAGGCAAGAACTTGATAAGGAATGGGAATTCGTTGTAAAAATGGCTATCATCGCAAAAGATTTAATGCAAGGCAATCCTAAACTAAAAGAAATGGGTTACCAAGAAGAAAGTTTAGGACACAATGCAATATTGGCAGGCTTTCAAGGACAAAGACAATGGACGGATTATTTGCCAAATGGCGACTTTATGGAAGCTATACTTTGCTCGTCATTTGATTGGAATGGTAAGAGAAGCCCATATTTAATGGCAACAGAAAATGATAGCCTAAATGGAGCAGCAATGCTTTTTGGCTATCTACTAACCAACACTGCACAAATATTCTGTGATGTGAGAACTTATTGGAGCCCTTTAGCAGTTAAAAGAGTAACAGGGAAAGAATTAACTGGCAAAGCAGAAAACGGAATAATTCACTTAATTAATTCAGGTGCGGCGGCACTTGATGGCAGTGGAGAACAGGAAATTAACGACACTCCCGCTATAAAACCATTTTGGGATATAACAGATGCCGAAATAAAAAAATGCTTAGGAGCAACAAAATGGTATCCTGCTGATTTAGAATATTTTAGAGGTGGTGGTTTCTCCTCATGCTTTAAAACAAAGGGCGATATGCCGATGACAATGGTTCGTGTAAACTTAATAAAGGGCTTAGGTCCTGTATTGCAAATAGTAGAAGGATATAGTGTAGATTTAAGCGAAGATATGCATGAAATACTAAACGAAAGAACAAATCCGACATGGCCTACCACATATTTTGCACCAAAGTTAACAAATGAGGGAGCTTTTACGGATGTATACAGCATAATGGCAAATTGGGGAGCAAATCACTGCTCTTTATCCTATGGGCATATTGGAGCAGAGTTAATTACTTTGGCAAGTATGTTAAGAATACCTGTTTCAATGCACAATGTAAATGAAATGGAAATTTTCCGTCCATCAGTATGGTCTGCCTTTGGCACAAAGGATAAAGAGGGCTGTGATTATAGAGCTTGTGAAAATTTTGGGTCGTTGTATAAGTAGTAATTGACATTAAAAATGGTGTAAATACTATGTTCCCTATTGAGGTTGGAATATGGAATGCAAGTCTAACTCCTTGGAGAGAAAAGTACGGAAAGCAAATTCGTGGTGTAGGCGGAATGAATAAAACTGTATTTGCAAGAGATTTTAAAGCAATTGACGAAGAAATAGAGCATTTAAAGACAATTATTGAATTAGGTGGCTATATTCCTTGCCCAGACCACAGAATAGCACCTGATGCAATTTGGGAGAATGTTCAGTATTATTGTGATAGATTAAACAAACTAACGAATTAGTTTTATCATACTATAAGCCGATGAAGACCTTCTGTCCTCATCGGCTTTTTCTTTTTTGAATATTTGATTAGCTAATGGTATATTTTTTGCCTTAATGTACATTTCTTCATTGTTAAGGGTTGTTTTTGCTAACTGCATAGAATTTAGTGCTTTACATATATTTATTGGCCGTTGGTGGCTATATCACAATTATCTATACGAATATAATACTAATTCGCATTAGAAAAAGCAGAAAATGCTTTTCCTAATCACAGCAAATGCTGTGCAGTGCAAAATGCACTGGCTTATAGTATTGAACTATATTATTGTGCCTTGGGCACTGTGCCACCAATAGTGGCACATAGAAAACATTTTCTATGTTTTCTATAAATAATTAGTATAAGAATGATGTGTGGGTAAGGTAAAATCATTGAGAATTATTCTCTCGCTCTGATTTTATATCAGCCATGCAGGAATATACCAGTTCTTGCTGTCGATTGGAAGCACATCCTGCGCAAGACAAATGACGGCACCTGTACCAATACTTGTCTTTAGATGAGTCGTACCGGAAAAGCGGTCTTCCGCTGTCGGTTCTTTTTCAATTGGTTTTAATACAGTGAAATTTTTGATAGCATCCTTGGGTGATGCACTCTTTTTTATTTCAATAGGATAAACTGTATTATTCTGATGGATAATCATATCAATTTCTTTTTTATTGCTGTCACGGTAAAAATAAAGTGGCGGTCTTTTTCCATTGTTAAGATAGCTTTTATATATTTCTGATACAACCCATGTTTCAAAAAAATCACCACTCATCGCACCTGCTTCAAGTGCCCCTGCCGAATTCCATCGGGTAAGGTATGAACAAAGTCCTGTATCTAAAAAATACATTCTCGGTGCTTTAACAACTCTTTTCAGTGCGTTATTAAAATATGGTTCAATTAAGGCTACAAGACCGCTTGAAACGAGTATAGACAACCATTGCTTTGCGGTCGGTGAAGTAATGCCAGTTTCTGATGATAGTGTTTCGTAATTTACATTTGTAGCCGTTCTGGCAGCTACAATACCAACGAATCTGAAAAACGAAAGCTCATCGGCAACCTGTGTTAAGTCCTTTATATCACGGCTAATGTAAGTTTCCAAATATGATTCATAATATTCTTCTCTGTCTGTTTGCGGAAGCTCGTAAAGCCGTGGCATGGAGCCTTTATAGATTCTCTCAAATATTTCAGGCATAGTCATTTTTTTAAAGCTATTTAATTTAAGGATAAGTGATGCGGGCTCAATTTCAAAGAGAGAGAAATCATTCTCGTTAATCTCACTGTTTGAAAGCCCAAGCATACGAACAATGCCGACTCTGCCAGCAAGGGATTCGGTTACTTTTTTCATCATATGAAAAGTCTGAGACCCTGTAAGCCAAAA
>CAZFQD010000154.1:0-4446 GCA_964520885.1 uncultured Oscillospiraceae bacterium
CTACACAAGGCAATGATTATATAAATATTACTCTATTTTTCGCACTTTTGATTTGCTACTGTGCATGAAGTTTTACAAGCTGATTGACAAGAGGTTTGGCACTCTCCGCAGCCACCCTTACAAGCACTCTCTTTAAGATTTGCATTATTTAGTGTCTTAATATGCTTCATTTTACTTCCTCCATTTTCATTACTTTCTTTTTAATTTTATATTTACTCCTAATATTCCGCCACATGTTGATGCCACAACAATTAATAATAATTGAACAAGAGTGCTAATAGTAAAACTATCAAAGCCAACTATTATTAAACGAATAATAAACAATATAATAAACAACAAAATCCCTGTAAACAAACCTAAAATTAGACCTTTCTTTTTACATTTTATAGAAGAAACAATTCCCCCTAAGAAAGAACCAAGCACAACAGCCAAATATCCAAAAAAACTTAAAAAACTTTCCTCAACATCGCTAAAGGACAATACTGCCGCAAATATCATTAATAAAATTATGGCTGTAATTATTCCAAATAACGAACCAATTGCTGATGATATATAAATCTTTTTAGAAAAAGTCTCTTGTTGATTAGTTTCATTAAATTTCATATTATTCTCCTCCTTTTTTAGTCCAATAAAGTCTATTCAAAAAAGAGAATAAATATTACTTATGATTAATATTAATTAGAAATAGTATTTTTTTGTTGAATTGACCATCTTGCAATTCTAATTTTTGTTTTATCTGCTCCAGTTTCAATTACAAATTGGTCTTGATCCTTAATAGCGACAACTTTACCAATAATTCCACCAACTGTGGTAATCTCATCACCAATTTGAATATTACTTCTCATTGCAACAGTTTCTTTTTCTTTCTTCTTCTGTGGTCTAATCAAAAAGAAATAAAATGCAACAAACACTAAAACGATTGGCAATAAGCCCGCTAATTGAGATAACATATCAGCACTTTGAACTGGGGTTGCTGTAGCCTCAGATGATGTAGTTGCAACTGCGGTCTCGCTTGAAGTTGAACTTACTGACACATCAGTTGAAGAAGTTGAAGCTGAAACTGGTGCAATATCACTTTCACCTATTCTCGGTCCAACACCTGCACAAGATGAAAGCAACACTAATAGAATTAATAAAACTGAAAACAAAACTAAATTTCTTTTTTTCATTATATGCTCCTTAAATATTATTATTTACAATTAAATAAATTGTTCTAAAATATTATAACTGTTTTTTAATTACTATTCAACCCTTTTGCTATATTCTTTTTGATAAAATCAGGGTTTTTTCATTTTTGTATTTTTCAAAATAATTATTTTCAATTGAATTCCTTATTTCTTGCATTAAATTATTGTAAAAATACAAATTGTGCAGGACACAAAGACGCATAGCAAGCATTTCCTTTGCTTTAAAAAGATGTCTTAAATAGGCTTTTGAAAAACCTTTACAAGTAGGACATTGGCAATTTTTATCTAATGGACTATTGTCTTTCTCATATTTATTATTCATAATATTTACAATTCCTTCACTTGTAAAAAGATGACCGTGACGAGCATTTCTGCTTGGCATAACACAATCAAAAAGGTCAATTCCTCTAAAAACTGCTTCAAGAATATTCTGTGGAGTTCCCACGCCCATTAAATATCTTGGCTTATTCTCTGGCATATAAGGCTCTACTACTTCAACAATACGATACATTTCATCGGCTGTCTCCCCTACCGCTAAGCCACCAATTGCATAACCATCAAGGTTTAACTTTGCTATATCGCACATATTTTTTATTCTCAAATCCTCATAAGTGCTACCTTGATTTATACCAAATAACATTTGCTTATTATTAATTGTCCCACTTAAAGAATTTAATCGTTCCATTTCGTCTTTGCATTTATAAAGCCAGCGAAAAGTTCTCTCACAAGATAATTTAACATAATCATACTCAGCAGGGTTTTCAATACATTCGTCAAAAGCCATAGCAATTGTTGATGCTAAATTACTTTGAATTTGCATACTTTCCAAAGGTCCCATAAATATTTTTTTTCCGTCAATATGAGAAGAAAAATAAACGCCCTCTTCTTCAATTTTTCTCAAAGTGGCTAAGGAAAAAACTTGAAAGCCACCGCTATCGGTTAAAATTGGTCTATCCCAATTAATAAATTTATGTAAGCCCCCCAATGCTTTAATTACCTCATCTGACGGTCTTAAATGAAGATGATAGGTATTGCAAAGTTCCACTTGGCATAGTAATTCCTTTAAGTCAAGCGAGGATAATCCTCCCTTTATTGCTCCGGCAGTTGCAACATTCATAAAGCAAGGAGTCTCAATTTTCCCGTGAATAGTATTTAATTGTCCTCTTCGTGCATTGTTTTCTTTTTTTATTAATTTAAACAATTAAAATCCTGCCTTTCAGGGAATTTAAATATTTTCTATAAATTTTTCAAAATTATCGGTTTCTTTGAAAACAGCTAAATTTCCGAGTGCCTCAAAATGTTTATGTCCGCATTTTATTTTATCAATTTCTGTTTGTCTTAATGAACTCTTAAGTATATTAGCTTTTGTTTCAATTACAAAATAAAGTTTTTGTTCGTTTTCTCTTTCAACCAAAACAGCCCAATCCGGATTATAACTGCCTATTGGAGTAAAAATCTTAAACCAACTTGGTAATTTTACATATAATTTTATTCTTTTATTACTTTCAAATTTTCTAGCAAAATTCTCTTCATTTTGAGAATCAAAAACAATATAATCATAGACTGAATACTTACTTTCAATCATATTTTTTGACAAATAACCAAACAGCTCATTTTCATTAAATAATTCCTGAGCATAGAATTCGTTATCTCCAATTTTGGTATATTTAATACCATCAACTAACAAAAGTCGCATTTGAGTTTTAATTATTTTTGAAACTTCATCCATATACTTTTGTGGGTTTTTCTTAAATAAATTTAAAGTGTCGCTATTAATAAGAATTTCCACAATTGTTTTGCGAGTTAAATTTGTTTCGTTTTGCAAAAAGGAAACAATGTCCGGTAAATTATCTTCTTCATTTGAAATTGTTACTGCGGTTCGGTCATTTTCATTAGTTCCAATTCCACTAATACTATGTTCCAATTTTGCTTTTGTAAAAATTAATTTTGCACTGTCAATGCTTATAGACAAACGCATTTCATTACAACATTTTTGTATTAATTCTTTACTGTCATAATCAACTGAATAGGTCGTTTTATATTTGATTTTATTCCAAAGTTCTTTAAATTCCGGGCTTAAAAACACTTCTTTATTTACGCTTATTTTTCTTTTTTCATCAGCATTTTTTATATTTATATTTCCGCTTACTTTTTTTACTAATGCTGTAATATCCCCTTGACAATGCTTAAAATCATTAGGGAGTTCTAAATTATTGTTTCTTAAAGCAGTTTTTAAGGCATCTTGGACTTTTCCGTTTTTATCTATATAGCCTTTTTGTTCAAAAAATTTATGAATTTTTTCAGAAGATTCTTGACCGATATAATTTGTCGTTCCATCTTTATTTATTACTGAAATATTTGCAAAATAATGAGCTTCTAAAACTCCAAATTTTATCCCTTGATCTCTTTCAATTTCATTTTGCAAAGCCTTTGCAAAATCTTCATAACTCTCATTTGCCATTACAGTTAAAACATTTATATTTGAGCCATATAATCGCTCACCGTCTTGATTTACGCAAAGTCTAAGTCCTCTACCAATTTCTTGGCGTTTTTTAACCTCCGACTTTGTTTCATTTAAAGTGCAAATTTGAAAAACATTAGGATTGTCCCACCCTTCTCTAAGAGCGGAATGAGAAAAAATGAACTTTAATTTTGTCTCAAAACTAAGTAGCTTTTCTTTGTCTTTCATAATAAGGGTATATGCATTATTATCTGCTAATGTATTTCCGTTAGTATCCTTTAATATGCCTTTTTTATCAGCGGAAAAATAACCATTATGAACCTCTTCGGCTAAAACATCAATATCAATATCCTTAAATAAAATATTATATTTAGGTTTTTTTATTAATTCATTATAATTTTTTTCAAATAGTTTAGCATATTTGCCTTTTTGAGCAATACCATTTTCATCATAAAAACGATAATTTGCTACTCTGTCTATAAAAAATAAACTAAGCACTTTTATGCCTTTGCTTTTAAGTGCAAGTTCTTTGTTTAAATGCTCTTCAATAGTTTTTTTAATTTGTTGCTCCTTTAAAACAATATCATCAATATCCCCAAAAACTTTACCAATACGCAAAATATCAGGCTTGCTTGTAAAGTCAACATATTCATTTCCTGCTTCACAATAAATGTCATTAATTATATAACCGTTATAAATCTCTCTGCCTTTTGATTTATCATATAAATCATCCCCTCGTTTAACAGGTACTGTCAAAAATTTTACTTTAAAAACAGCTGACAGCACCTAATTTTCGCT
>CAZFQD010000155.1:0-4446 GCA_964520885.1 uncultured Oscillospiraceae bacterium
TTAGACTAAAAAACCGCATAAAATCAAGGTTTTTTGAGTTTCGCAATTGACTATTGAAATTAATTTAAGGAGGCTAATTATGTTTAAAAATAATCGCAGTATTCCTATCATTCTTGCACTTTTTCTAATTCTAACTCTTATTGTGTCTTGTAAACCAAAAAACAGTAATGACACATCTTCAATTGCATCATCCAACTCATCTAATATTGGAGGTATCACAAGTTCATCACTTATTAGTGATACAGATACAAGTTCAGTAGGTAGCGATGTGGCAAGTACTGTTGTGAGCGGGGAGTCAAGCGAAGAACCTTTTGTGCCTTTACCTATTCCAAATCTTAATGGGGCGACAATCAGGTTCAATAATTACTGGTATGATGAGGTAAACACTCCAAAATCACAAATGGGTAAATACCGACTTGCTCGAATTGCAGAAATTGAGAAGATACTTAACTGCAAGGTTGAAATGGGAACTGTTGAACCCAATACAATATTTCAAAAGTTAATTGCGGGAGACGACTTTTGTGATATTATTGATATAATGGGACCACATATGCTTCCCGGTTATATGAAAAACAATCTTCTTTCTCCTCTTAATAATTTAGGTATTAATTTTAAAGACCCGAAATTTGATGCGGCAGTTACCAAGACATTGACTTTTGATGGAAAGCATTATGGATTAATTGGAAACCCAGAAGGAATAGAAAAAATTAGTTTAAATTATGTAATGTTTTTTAATCAAACTCTCTTAAAAAAACTCGGCATTAATGACGATCTATATACAATTCAGAAAAACGGACAATGGACATGGGCTAAATTTGAAGAATTATGCATTAAAATTACAAGAGATACAGACGGCGATAATAAACCTGATATTTGGGGAACTACTGAGAATAGTGCTGTCTACGGTTTATTACAGGAATTAATGGCTTCAAACAATGGCGACTGGATAAAAAGAACAAGTGATAACCCAATAACATATAAATTTACGGCCGCATCGGATCCTAATGCTTTTGAGGCATTACAATTTTGGCAGAAACTTGCTTGTACAGATAAGGTTATGGACTTAGGCATTGCCGGCGAAACTACTACCTTTATTCAAGGCAAGGTTGGTTTTATGCCAACTTATCTTAACCGCACAACTTTACCCGGATTTATAATGGGTATGAAAGATGACTATGGAATTTTATTTATGCCAAAAGGACCAAAAGCTACCGATTATGTATCACAACTTCAGTATTATGACGCAGAAGCTATTGTTGCCAATGCTTTAAGGGATGACGATACAAATCGAACAAAAGCTAAAGGACTTGCCGCTTTTATTAATTTATGGTGTGATCCATTGTTGCCAGTCAATCAGGCAAGTACCATTGAAAAGTTACAAAAAGAATCTATTGTTAGAGATAAAGGTTCCTTGGATACAATAAATCAAATTAAACAACATCAAGTTATGTCAGAAAACCAAATAGGTTGGGATGTAATTACCGGTTTAGGTGCATTTGATGATTCAAGTTGGTATAAAGGTATGGAAGCAATTGGTCAAGGTCAAGACCCTGCGGCAGTTATTGAACAACATATCAATCAATATAATGCTGCTCTTCTTAGTGACTGGCAGTTTGCACAATAAATTAATTTTATAGGTAGCAAGTAGTTGTTGCAATGTTTTCAACTGCTTGTTACTTTATTGTTTTAGTTTATGTTAAGGTATATGTTTATTAAAAAAATATAAACGAGTAAGAAAGGAGTAGCTCATTTTGAGATATAAATTAGTTTCAGCATTTTTATTAATTATTGTAGTTTTATCATTGTTTAACTGTGCTTATGCTACTCCTCCTTATCAGAATTATACTTATAATGATAGAGGAACAGGAGTAGAACCTCAAGCTTACATATATGAAGGATTAATTAACGGAAAAACATTAGGAATTAGCAACTTATCAAGTCCACAAGATGTTTATGTATCAAATGATGGCTTAATATATATTGCTGATTCTGGTAATAACAGAATTATTGTAATTGATATAAATTTCAAAGTTATTAAAATAATTAGTGAATTTGATAATAATGGAAAAATAGATAAGTTTAATAATCCTAAGGGTGTATTTGTAGCACTGGACAATACTCTTTACATTGCCGACACTGATAATTGTCGTATTATTATTTTAGACAAAGACGGAAAATTGCTGTCAGTATTCGGTAAACCAGAAACATTTTTAATTAGTTCTGAATTACAGTATAAACCTTTAAAGGTAACGGCCAACTTCCAAAAAAGAATTAATGTAGTGGTGGCTGGTATGACAGCAGGACTAATTGAATTAGAAAAAGATGGTTCTTTTATGGGCTTTTATGGTGCTATTCCCGTAGTCAATGATAAATCTGATATTTGGAGATTTTTTCAAACGAAAGAACAAAGAGAAAGAGCGGCTTTAGCAATCCCAACCGTTTATAATAATTTAGATATTGACAATGAGGGTTTTATTTATGGAACAATTAATTTGGAAGGTGGAGCTCATTACCCTGTTGCTCGACTAAATCCTTCTGGTATGGATATTTTAAGACGATATGGAAGGATATTGCCCTGTGGAGACCCTTTTTTATGGGATAACGAAACTTTTGAAAATAAATCTTCAAATATTGTTGATGTATGTGCAAAAGAATTTGGTATGTATAGTTTGCTTGATGCTACTCATGGACGAATATTTACATACGATTATGACGGCAATTTACTTTATATATTTGGCGGATATGGAGAACAAGCAGGTACTTTTGGTTTGCCAACCGCTATTGATTCAATTAAAGGGGATAGATTTCTTGTAGTTGATGGTAAATTAAATCAAATAGTTGTATTTGCTCCAACACAGTATGGAAAACTTATTACCGAAGCAACACAAATGCAATTCCAAAGAAAATATGTAAAGGCAGGAGAAAAATGGTCTGAAGTAATAAATTATACTTCAAAGTTTGCTGTTGCATATGTTGGAGCAGGAAAAGCATTGCTCCGTCAAAAAGATTATTCTCAGGCAATGACATATTTTGAAACAGGTAAAGTGGTGAATTATTATTCTATAGCTTTTTCATATTTTAGACAAGAATTGATGTCAAAATATTTTGGGCAAACAATAACAATAGTAATTATTTTTATTATATTACTTATTATTATTTGTAAAATATTAAAAATGCGTGCGAAAAGGAGGAATATTTTTGCAGATAAAAAATAGCTTAAAGTATTCATTATATGTAATATTTCATCCTTTTAATGGATTTTGGGAATTAAAGAGAGAAAAAAAAGGTAGTCCTTGGTCAGTTTTTATAATATTAACTACATTAATTATTTTATTATGCTTAAAACAGCAATTTACAGGTTTTATATTAAATCCTAATGTTGGCAATAGTCCTTTCAGTTTAATTTTGCAGATAGAAATTGTGCTTATTCCTTTTTTATTATGGTGCGTTTCTAATTGGAGTATTACAACACTTGTTGACGGAGAGGGAACCTTTAAAGACATTGCTATTACTACCGCATATTCACTTATTCCTATAATACTATTTACCATTCCATTAATAATAATGAGTCGTTTTATTACATTTGAAGAATCTCAAATGTATGACTTATTATTTGCGATTTCTTTAATATGGTCTGCATTTTTATTGCTTACAGGAATAATGACTATCCATCAATTTTCACTTACAAAAACATTAATTACCATTTTAATTGCAATTGTTGGAATGCTTGTAATTTCATTTATTATATTATTGTTTTTTGCATTAATTTCACAGGTTTACAATTGGGCATATCTTATTTACAGAGAAATATCTCTTAGAAATATTTAGAAAGGAAAATAATATTGATGAAAAAATTATTTTCTTTAATTATTGTAATTTCTTTAACCTTGCCCATTTTTTCAGGATGTAGCAGTCAAGATATTAATACTAACACATCATCTGAAAAGTTTATTACTAAAGATGAATTGGATGCTCAACTTAAATCATCCAATGGATTTTCTTTGGTTTTTCAAAACGACTATTTAGAGTTGTATGTAGATGGAAAAACCACAGAAATATCTGTGCAAGATAAAAGAACTGATAAAATATGGTATTCAAATCCTAAAGATAGAGCAAATGATAAAATTGCATCAGGCTCTAATATGGATAATTTGAATTCTCAAATTGAACTTGAATGTATTGATACCACTAATCAAATAATATTTATGAATAATTACACTCAAAGCATTTCTTTAAACCAGTATGAGTTTTGTAAAATAAATAATGGTTTTCGAATTACATATACAATTGGAGATGTCGAGGAAATATATTTAGTTCCTACGGTAATAAGCGAAAAAAGAATGGATGCATTTCTTTCAAAAATGAATTCTGAGGATAAAGAAGCTATTGTTACAAGATATACATTATATTCACCAAATAATATGGATATTACTGAAAAAGAAGTAA
>CAZFQD010000156.1:0-4267 GCA_964520885.1 uncultured Oscillospiraceae bacterium
GGCTGTCAAGGGTTTGTTTCAGAAGTTTTCATAAAAGTTTTTACACTATCAAAAAAAGGTATTTCTAAAAGAATTATATTTTGTTTACAACTATTTAAGCAGTTCAACAAAGTGTTATTAAAGGTTTTGAGAGGCGAACACTGTTCGCCACTCAACCCCAAAATACCACGAGTGCTTATTTTGCTCACCTTTTAATTTCTACTTTTTATGCTTTTGCTTTTTTATTAATAACAAAGGCTAAAATTGCCATAGATAATAATAAAATAATTACAAGTATTGACATATTTGTTGAATCATTTGTGTTAGCATTATTTTGGGTAGATGATGTTGAACTTGTGTTAGCATTGCTTTGGGTAGATGATGTTAAACTTGTTGAACTTGTGCTCGATGCAGAAGATGGTTCTTCTATTTTTAACACTATTGTACCTAACGATGTTGTATCATTAAATAATTCAAAAGTGCAATCTCCAACTAAAATTTCATTAATATATTCCTTCTTAACAGTAACCACTCTAGATACTGCATCATAAGTATAATTATTTTGTGTTAAATCTATCCCGTTCGCTTTAATGCCGGTTACAGTAGAAGTTTTAGATAAAGAGAATGTGAAATCATCTGTTGCCTTTCCTTTTTCAACCTTATCATAATTTGCATTAGATAAAGTTAAAGCTGGGATATATGTTTCTTTTATTGAAGACCATTTATATCCTGTAATTTCGGTTTGTTTCGCCTCAAGTAAAAGTTTATCATATTTAAAAAGATTATCTAAGGAAGCAGTAAAAAAGTAATTCGTATTGCTTACGATTTCTTTGCCATTTACATATGCAGATACATTCATCCTAGCTGGAGGAATTGAAAAAGAATAGCAAAATGATAACTTGTTATGAACTTGATAATCTAATGTAGTATAGAAAGTAGCCAACTTAAAAGAATCACTTGCTCTTGTTAAAGTAATCGTTACATTATCTTGTGGCTCATTATCCACATAAGCATCCCCAACAGCTTGTAAACTAAAAACTATTCTTTCATAGGCATATCCAAACCCCATACATACCCAACTTCCTGATCCTTTAAAAAAAACATCAGCTTCAACTGAACCACTGAGCCCTTTTTCTGATTCAGCAAAATCGTAATATACATAGCCATAGTTAGGAAAGGTAAATACACCATCATTAATAGTTGCTCCGGATGATATTGTCCATTTATCCGTAGTTAAATCCAGTTCCGCTGCACTGGCAGATATTGTTCCAAAAATTGCAACAATCAATATTATAGCAATTATTGTGCTTGATAATTTTTTCATACAGACACCCCTTTTAATTATTATGCTTGATAACTTTTTCATACAGACACTCCTTTCAATTATTAACATTATAAAAGGTTAACGATAGGTTGTTGTTTTTCTTTTTTATCTGTCACACATTAATTATACCATAACATTTTTGTATATATACATATATAAAATTCCAATCTATAAATTTTCTTATGTAATCAAACTTATTAATTTATATGTTACTATATTTTGTGAAAAGGAAGTAATGCTCTTTTCAAAAAAAGCAAATGTTGAAAAGCATATCATTATTAAGGCTGAATTACCAAATAAGTTTTAACTTTGATATAAATATTTAAAAAAAATTGGCAAAAAAATCTTTAAAAAAAGAAAAATGTTTGACAACTGCAGAAAGATTATATATTTTTTTTTATATTTTTTTGTGCACATATCTTGATTTTATTTTAACACTATGGTATAATTAATTCAAGTCAAATAAAATAATATCTTAGACAAAATGTATACTGCGGAGGTATAATATGTTTTATGAAACTTTTCGTTCAAGGAATAATAATTATTTTGAAATAGCTATTGGTAGTGAATCAAACTTTCCAACGCATCTTCATTCAAGTATAGAGATAATTTATATAATTCAAGGGGAAGTCATCTCAACTGTCAATAATAATACTTGTATTTTGCATAAGCATGATGTCGCAGTATGTCTTCCGTTTGATATTCATAGCTACACATCTTATTGCGACTTTAAATACTTATTAATTACTCTATCTCCCGAATACATTTTTGATATAAATAATTTTGCTAAAAGCAATTTCTTTAGTAATGCTTTTTTTAGTTGCACTGATAATTTTAGCAATATTATTGATAAATTATACAATAGTTACTTAGCAAATGACGATCACTTTGTTTATAAGGGTTATTTATATCTTCTTTTTGCAGAAATTAAAGAACAATTAAATCATACACAATATAAATATTCGAATGAATCTATCGCCTTACAAAAAGCACTTATATATATTAATAATAATTTTGATAAAGAAATATCCTTAAACATTATTTCATACGAATTGAAAGTTAGTAGAACTTATTTATCCAAACTAATAAACCGGCAACTCAATATGAGTTTTAGTGATTATCTAAATCTACATCGGATATCCAAAGCCAAGGATTTATTACTTGATAATTACCTTAATATTACTGAAATAGCTTTAGAGTGTGGTTATGACAATTCCAGAACCTTTGATAGAGCATTCAAAAAAATTGTAGGAAAAACCCCAAAAGAATTCAAATATGATTTATTGAAAAACAACCCTGACAAAGAAAGATAACCGCCCTTTAATCAACCACACATTATGTCAACAGTAAATATTTTTGCAATAGAACCATAAGAAGTTCCGGCATGTATGATTGGGGCTTTTTCTCAAATTAAAACCTCATTTCCACTAATATTTTAGTAGAGATGAGGTTAATTTTAAAGTATGAAAACAAAAAAAATGAAACTAACAAAAGAACAGCTAAAAGAATTAAAAAAAGCTGAAAAAGAAGTTAAAAATACTCAATTACTAAAGAGAATAATGTGCGTTAAATTAAAAGACAAGGAGTGGAAAAACATTGAGATTGCGGAGTTTTTAAATGTCCGCATAGAAACGCTAACCGTATGGTTTAAAGCATATTCTCGCAACGGCATTGAGGGATTATTAACTTGGGATTATGAGGGTAGGCAGTCAGCCTTGAATGATGAACAGATTAAACAAATTCGCAGACGAAACACAGAAAACCCATTTGATAATGCAAGCGAAGCAAGGGACTACATTAAGGAAACCTTCGGTATTGCTTATCATACAAATCATGTAGCTAAAATGCTTAAAAAAAACTGGGTTTGTCATACAAAAAAACAAAACTAATTCCTGGAAACACACAGCCTGTAGAAGTTCAACAAGAGTTTATATCTGAATACGAAAAGTTAAAAGAAAAGGCTGAAAATGGCGATTTTCACCTATTATTTTTTGACCCCACTCATCAAGTCCACAACACAATCAATGGCACTTGCTGGCAAACTCGTGGTAAAAAAGGAACAGTAATTATCAAGTCAAATACAGGAAGAAGACGCATTTCTATTTTAGGGGCTTTGAATGCTTTGACAGGTCAGTGTAGCACCGTAATAACAGAAAATAATTGCGATAAAGATATGGCTATTGCCACTTTTAAACAAATTAGAAAAGATTACCCTGATAATAAAAACATTACAATCATTCTTGACAACGCTTCCTATAATCATGCTTATAAAACTGCCGATGAAGCAAAGCTATTAGGCATCACTTTGGTTTTTTTACCTACATATTCTCCAAATCTAAATTTAATTGAGCGGTTGTGGAAATTTGTAAAAAAAATAGTGCTAAAAAATAGGTATTATTTCACCTTTGCAAATTTTAAAACTGCTATCGAACTATTCTTTCAAAACATTGAAATTTATACTAACAATATCTTGAATTTCCTTACACATAAATTTGAGATTTTAAATGCGTAGCAGTATAGATATCGTTAGGATTTCGCTACCTGTTAAAAGCTGCTTTTCGGTTTCATAATTTGCGTTGTCAACTTTGAATTTGTAACCCTTGTTTTTTTCGTTACTCATAATAAAAATCCTCCTGCACTTAGTACAATTTAGTTTGTTTAGTATCTATATAAAAACAAAACAAAAGAGCGGTGCCGATGAATAATTGCACATCCTCTTAGGTAACTATTCAACTCCCCTCTTTAAATCCAAGTTAAAACAATCAATAAAAACCCATAAAACCGTCTATTCAAACGAAAGAAAAATGCTTTAAAATATGGAAAGGTAAAATCCTAAAAAAACGCATAAAATTAAGGTTTTTCTACATATTTTGCTTGACTTTTTTGTATCATTTATGGTATAATAAAGCATAGCAATGAGCAAAACAGCACAAAAAAATAAGGTGGCAAGAGAAAACACAAGAA
>CAZFQD010000157.1:0-4202 GCA_964520885.1 uncultured Oscillospiraceae bacterium
ATAATTTATAAAAACTTTTTTTCCTATTGCAATAATAACCATTTTATATTATACTATTAAATAAATAAAACATAAACTTATTACCGGTCACTGATAACTGACCACTAATAAAGGGGAGTAGCCGACGGTTAAAATTAACCGTGTGTGTTTCGTCAATACGGTGTGAAAGCCCGAAGCATTCTTAAATGAGCAAGACCTTTACCGCTTATTAATTATGTGGTAAAGGTTTAAAATATTTTTAGGGGGAAAACAAATGCAATTTCACAAAGTGTCTTCACAAGAGGTGGCACAAAATTTTAAAACAGATTTAAAAAATGGATTGACTTTTTCCAAAGTAGAACAAAGAATTGAAAAATACGGAAAAAATGAGTTAACTGAAAAGAAAAAGAAACCACTAATTTATAAATTTTTGGCTCAATTTAAAGATTTTATGATTATTATCCTTATTATTGCCGCCGTTATTTCGTTTTTTTTAGGTGAAGGCGTTGATTCTGCTATTATTTTTCTGGTAATATTAATCAATGCAATTTTAGGAGTAGTGCAAGAAGCAAAGGCTGAAAAGGCATTAGAAGCCCTTAAAAAAATGTCTGCCCCCCATGCAAGTGTTATTAGAGATGGTGTTAGATTATCTATTCCTTCAAATGAGTTAGTGGTTGGGGATATATTTTTGATTGAAGCAGGAGATTTAGTTCCTGCTGACGGAAGGCTTTTTGAAAGTGCTAATTTAAAGGTTGAGGAAAGTTCTTTAACCGGTGAATCAGTACCTGTTGAAAAACATTCAAACACTATTGAAAAAGATGATGTAATGTTAGGCGATATGAAAAATATGGTCTTTACAACAGGTATTGTAACATACGGTAGAGGCATTGCAATTGTTACATCAACAGGAATGAATACCGAAGTTGGCAAAATTGCTAATATGCTTCAAAATGAAAAGGATGAAGTTACTCCTTTACAAATAAAATTAGAAGAAATAGGCAAAATGCTTGGCATTATTGCACTAATTGTTTGTGGTGTAATTTTTGGAATAGGTTTATTAGAAGGAAAACCATTTTTTGAAATGTTTATGACCTCTGTTTCATTAGCAGTAGCCGCAATTCCGGAAGGTTTACCTGCAATCGTTACTATCGTTTTAGCTGTTGGAGTGCAAAAGTTAGTTAAGGAAAATGCTATTATTAGAAGATTACCAGCAGTAGAAACCTTAGGTAGTGCATCTGTTATTTGTTCGGATAAGACAGGAACATTAACTCAAAACAAGATGACAGTAGTGAAAACTTACTTAAATGGAGTAATATATGACCTTAATGAAGACAACTATTCAATTAACAAAGAACTGCTTGAATATTCTGCAATGTGTAACGATGGTAAAGTAGTATTAGAGCAAGGTAAGGAAAAACATATAGGTGACCCTACTGAAACAGCATTAGTTGCAGTAGCATTAAAGGCTGATATTTATAAGGATACATTAGAGCAAAACTATCCAAGAGTAGCAGAAATTCCTTTTGACTCAGAAAGAAAACTAATGACAACAATTCACAAAAAAGACAATAAATTTATTGCAGTTGTAAAGGGTGCACCCGATATTTTGCTTTCCCATTGCAAAGATTTTGAAGAAAAAGATAAAGCTAATAATGGGAATTCTTTTATGGCAAGACAAGCATTAAGAGTATTAGCTGTAGCTATAAAAATTTATGATGAAATGCCACAAGTAATTACTTGTGAGCAAATAGAAAACGAACTGCAATTTGTAGGTTTAATGGGAATGATAGACCCTCCAAGGTTAGAGGTTAAAGAGGCAGTAAAATTGTGCAGAAGTGCGGGAATAAGACCAATTATGATAACAGGAGACCATATTGAAACAGCTATGGCAATAGCAAAGGAATTGGGTATATTAAGAGAGGGCGATAATGCTTTATCAGGTTCTGAAATTTCAAAAATGAGTGATGAAGAATTATTTAGGGATATAAGAAAATATTCAGTTTATGCAAGAGTAGCCCCTGAACACAAGGTTAGAATTGTAAATGCTTGGCAAAAAGCAGGTGAAATTGTTGCTATGACGGGCGACGGAGTAAATGATGCTCCAGCTTTAAAAACTGCCGATATTGGATGTGCAATGGGAATTGCAGGCACGGATGTTGCAAAAGGTGCCGCTCATATGGTGCTAACTGATGATAATTTTGCAACTATTGTTGTGGCAGTAAAAGAAGGCAGAGGAATTTACCAAAATATTATTCGTGCTGTTCAGTTTTTATTGTCGTCCAATTTAGGAGAGATTTTCACGATATTTACAGGTATAATTATGGGTTGGGCAACTCCACTTTTACCCATACATTTACTTTGGGTTAATTTAGTTACCGATAGTTTGCCAGCATTGGCTTTGGGAATGGAGCCTGTTGAAGACGGAGTAATGCTTGAAAAACCCCGTAAAAAGAATGAAAATGTTTTTGCAAATGGTTTTGGCTTAACTATTGCTATGCAAGGCTTAATGATAGGTACATTAGCGGTAACGGCTTTTGTTTTAGGTAGATTTTTTAGAGGAGTAGAACTTACAAATCAAGTTGAGGCATTTGATGTTGGGGTTACCATGGCATTTGCGACTTTATCAATTTCTCAACTGTTCCACGCATTTAATGTAAAAAGCAAAGGCTCATTATTTATTAAAGGTGTTTTTTCAAATATGTATTTAGTTTATGCCTTTATTGCAGGCTTAATTTTGCAATTGGGAGTAATGTTAATTCCATTTATGCGTGAAATATTTAAGTTAGCAGAGCTAACTCCAAAGGAATGGGGCTTTGTCTTTGTGCTCGCCGCAATGCCGATTTTAATTGTTGAAATTGGGAAATTGATTATGTCTAAGGTTAAGAAATAAAAAATTGTTTATTTATAAATTGATATAAAAAAACGAAAATAAGTTGACAATTTATAAATAAATGTTATTATATTTTTAACTAAGAATTAATTTGTAGGTGAAATAGTGGAAATATTTATATTTATACAAAAAGTTTTTGTTTTTTTAATTCCAGGTGCGATATTTGTAAAAATTTGTGAATATTTTATACCTCACAAAGAAAAACATTATTATTTTCAGTTGTTATCAATGTTACTTTTGTCATGTTTATTGTTTTTAATTACTGATATAATTTTATTGCCAATAAAGTTAATTTTCAATTCTATAATAAAGAATTTATATGATATGAATATTTTTGACTATATTTTTAAATTAGATGTTACAATGTCAAAAGTAAATTTTATAATTGCTATAATTTTATCAATAATTTTATCAATAATAACAATAAAATTTCAATATAATAATTTTATTTTTAAATTTTTAAATAAATTAAAAATTTCATTTAGAGTTAGCAATAAAGATGTTTGGACAAATTTTATTGATGATAAACCATTTGTTGTAATTAGAGATATGTTAACAGAAAACGTATATTATGGGACTATTATTGAGTATTCAGATGATAGTGCAATAAGAGAATTATCATTAAAAAATGTTAAAGTGTTTGATAAAGAATCAAATTTTTTGTATTGTTTAGAAAACCTTTACATATCAAGAGAACACAACGAATTTACTATTGAAGTTTATAATTATAAAAATACTTATAAAAAACCAACTATAAAAGGAGAGAAATCTAGTGGGAAATAATCAAACACCTATAAGGTTAAATGAATCAACAAAATCAAAAACTGAAAGATTTGTTTCAAAAAGTAAAACTAATGTTATTAAAAATTCTCCAAACCCCAATTTTGTTCCTCCACCTGCAAAAAAAATAAAAAACAAGAATAATGAAAGGTGAGATTTATGAACAATAAGAAAAATAATATCATTTCGATTGAAAAATCATCGGCGAAACCAAGTTCAAAAGTTAGTGATAGTGCAAAACCAACAGGAACTTTACAACCTAGCCCTAATCCAAATTTTGTTCCTCCACCTGCAAAAAAAAATAAGAATAATGAAGGGTGAGATTTATGAACAATAAGAAAAATAATATCATTTCGATTGAAAAATCGGTGACACCAAGTCCAAAAGTTAGTGATAGTGCAAAACCGAGTTTTTCTTCTCCACAACCCAAGCCAAATCCTAATTTTGTTCCTCCACCTGCAAAAAAATAAATTTATAACTCTTTCATATAGAAATATTAAAGGGGCTGTAACAATGCACAGTTTTCAAGCCCCTAAATTAACAAAAAAATCTC
>CAZFQD010000158.1:0-4166 GCA_964520885.1 uncultured Oscillospiraceae bacterium
AAAGATTAGGTAAAATAAATACCTTAAAATCTGTTCGTCTTTTTTCATCAATTAACTTTGCAGTTGTAATATCAATATACCAACTATCAGTATTAATATCGGGATAGCCTTTGGCAATTTCTTTGCAAATATTTAAGAATTTTCCGTCAGTAGTTTTAATAACATTAGCCTTAGTAATAATAGAAACCTTTTTCTTTCCTGCTCTTTTTGCAAATTCAAAGGCTAATTTAGCTATTCTTTCGGTGCCTTCAGTTGTTGCTACTGTAAAATCAAAGGCTAAATCGTCATTAACATTAACACCCTTGCTACCCAAAGTATAAGCACCTTCGGTATTTTCACGGAAAAATGTCCAATCAATATTTTTATCAGGCACTTTAACAGGGCGAACATTGGCAAAAAGGTCAAGTTCTTTTCTTATTGCAACATTTGCACTTTCAATATTTGGCCAACCATCGCCTGCTTCCGGAGTAGTTGTTGGCCCTTTTAATATAATATGACATGACTTTAACTCGGCTAAAACATCATCAGGAATAGCCTTTAAAACCTTTGCTCTATTTTCTATTGTTAAACCATCAATCACCTTAAAGGTTATCTTGCCTTGCTTTTCCTTATCGGCTAATAAAAATTTTAAAACTCTGTGTGCTTCATTTGTAATAACAGGACCAATTCCGTCCCCACCGCAAACACCTATTACAAGATTAGCAAGAGCCCCATAGTCAACAAATTCTTTAACTTGTTTCATTTTTTCTACTCTTGAAAGTTGCTCTCTGATGAGATTTTCAAATTTTCCTACTGCCATTTTAATATTTTGTTCGTTCATTAATTTTTCTCGCTTTCTTTTGTATAATTTAATAATCCGCCTGCTAAAATCATTCCCTTTTGTCTTTCGGATAACTCTAAAATAGTTTCAAAAGTAAAACCTTTTGTTTTATTTTCAATTTTTATTATACTGCTATTTTTTATATCGTCAATAAGGTTATTAATTTCTAAAATATCCCCTAAATCAATGTTATCATAATCTTTTTGATCTTTAAAGGTCAAAGGTAAAATGCCTGAATTAATAAGATTTGCACTGTGAATTCTTGCAAAGGATATAGCGATAATTGCTTTTATTCCTAAATAAAGCGGAACTAATGCCGCATGTTCTCTTGATGAGCCTTGTCCATAATTTTGACCTCCTACAATAAAACCACCGTTTTGTTCTTTTGCTCTTTGTGGGAATTGCTCATCACATCTAACAAAGCAAAACTTTGATAGATAAGGAATGTTAGAACGAAATGGAAGAATATTAGCCCCTGACGGCATAATATGGTCTGTTGTTATATTGTCGCCAACTTTAAGCAAAACTTTTTTAGTTATGCTCTTTGCAAGTGGCTCATTAATTGGGAATGGTTTAATATTTGGTCCTCTAACAACCTGCACATCATTATCAATAGGAGCAGGAGCATCCACCATATTGTCATTTATCAAAAACTCTTTTGGCTGTTCAATATTTGGAATTTTGCCAAATGAAGTAGCATCAGTTAAAACTCCTTTTAATGCTGAAACCGCAGCAGTTTCAGGGCTAACTAAATAAATTAAAGCATCGGCAGTTCCGCTTCGCCCCTCAAAATTTCTATTAAATGTTCTAAGTGAAACACCTTTGCTTTTTGGGGCTTGTCCCATTCCAATACAAGGACCGCAAGCACACTCTAATATTCTGGCACCTGCTGAAATCAAAACAGCCAATGCTCCGTTCCCAGCCAACATATTAAACACCTGTTTTGAACCGGGTGCAATTACTAAAGATACATCAGAATGAACAGTTTTTCCCTTTAAAATTTCTGCTACCTTCATTAAATCCATATAAGAAGAATTTGTGCAAGAGCCAATACAAACTTGGTCAATTTTAATTTGCCCTATTTTTGCCACCTCTTCAACATTATCAGGGCTATGTGGCTTTGCGGCAAGAGGTTTTAATGCGGATAAATTAATGGTAATGGTTTTTTCATATTCTGCATCGCTATCAGCAAAAAGTTCTATAAAATCTTTTTGCCTGCCTTGTGCCTTTAAAAACTCCTTTGTAATTTCGTCAGAAGGGAAAACAGAAGAAGTTGCACCTAATTCAGCACCCATATTAGTAATTGTTGCTCTTTCGGGAACACTAAGACTTTTTACACCTTGACCACAATATTCAATTACTCTGCCTACTCCGCCTTTAACAGTAAGAGTTCTAAGCACTTCTAAAATAACATCTTTTGCACTTACAAGAGGGGATAACTTTCCAATTAATTCTACTTTAACAACATTTGGCATTGTAATATTATACGCACCACCACCCATAGCAACTGCAACATCTAAGCCACCGGCACCCATAGCGAGCATTCCAATACCACCACCTGTTGGGGTATGACTATCACTTCCAATTAAAGTTTTGCCGGGTATAGAAAAGCGTTCCAAATGAACTTGATGACAAATTCCATTTCCCGGCCTTGAATAATAAATACCATATTTTTTGCACACAGTTTGAATATACTTATGGTCATCAGCATTTTCAAAGCCACTTTGGAGAGTATTATGGTCAATATAAGCAACCGATAATTCAGTTTTTACCCTTTTTACTCCAATAGCCTCAAATTGCAAATAAGCCATTGTTCCTGTTGCATCTTGAGTTAAGGTTTGGTCAATTTTTATTGCTATTGGTTGACCTGCAATTAACTGCCCACTAATCAAATGCTCTTTAATTATTTTTTGTGTAATATTTAAACCCATTATATAAACATTTCCTTTCGTTTTTTGCCTTTCTAATTATATTTTCATTATTTCTTTCTAATATATATATTATATAATAATGTTTACATTGTCAATAATTTAACAACCAAAAAATAATAAAAAAAGTTGAATGTTATATAAAATTAACATATATACTACTCCTCTCTTAAAATGTCGAGTTTAAACTTGCCTTTTTCTCGTTCTACTGCGTTGACAGAACCCACCAATACACACAGTATTGGTGAAACCTGTCGCCTTGTATAACAAAAAAAATTCTGCGTTTAAACTCGACATTTTAAGAGAGGAGTAGTATAATATTATTTATTATAATAAATTCTTTAATGAAATGGAAACAAAATGAACTTTTTAGAAAAATTAAAACCCCATTTAATTGAAAATGATTTAGATGCTTTACTTATCACAAGTGAAAGTTCAAGATATTATGCCACAAAGTTTTATTCAAGTGATGGCTTGGTATTGGCACTAAAAGAGCAAGGCTTTAATATTGTGGACTTTCGCTATATAGAAAACGCAAGGGAGCAATGCAAGGATTTTTCAGTAGTTTTACAGGAAAAAGGAGCCATTTGTGAATTGAAAAGGCTTTGCAATGAAAATAATATTTTGCGATTAGGTTTTGATGAGAATAGTGTTACTGTAAAGGAATATTCTGTTTTTAACAAGGAATTAGAGGGTGCCCAATTAGTGCCTTGTGGAAATATTATTTCAAAATTAAGGCAAGTAAAGGAGCCTTATGAAATAGAATTTATTAAAAAAGCACAAAGCATTACAGATAAAGCTTTTTCTCACATTCTAAATTATATTAAAGTGGGGGTTAGTGAAACAGATATAGTGGCACAACTTGAATACTTTATGACTAAAAATGGGGCAAACGGTTTTTCGTTTCCCACTAAGGTATTATCAGCGGTTAAAACCTCTTTTCCACACGGACAGCCTGATAATACAAAATTTAAGCAAAATATCTTTATTATGATGGACTTTGGTGCAAAATATAATGGTCTTTGCTCTGATATGACAAGGACAGTAGCATTGGGGCAACCGACAGCAAAAATGAAAAGGATTTATGATATAGTTTTAAAGGCACAAAATAAAGCATTACAAGGCATTAAAGCCAATATGACAGGAATTGAAATAGATAGATTAGCAAGAGATATTATTGAAAAAGAAGGGTATTCTAAAAATTTCGGACATAGTTTAGGGCATAGTGTAGGCTATTTAGTTCATGAAGAACCAAAATTTTCTCCACTTTATAAAGATATAATTCCACAAAATGCAGTTTTAAGTGTTGAACCGGGCATTTATATTGAAAAAGAATTTGGAGTTAGAATTGAGGATTTAGTTTTGGTTACGCAAGATGGTTGTGATAATTTAACCAAAAGCAAGAAAGAATTGATAAT
>CAZFQD010000159.1:0-4079 GCA_964520885.1 uncultured Oscillospiraceae bacterium
GGAGCTGAGGTGTATTCCTGTGCTTCGGATAGAAAGCAAGCAGGCATAGTTTTTGAAGTGGCTAAGGATATGTTAAGCCAAAGCCCAACACTACTAAGGCGAGTTAAAATAATAGATAGCCAAAAAAGAATAGTATATAAACCTTTAAAATCAGTATACCAAGTGCTGTCCTCTGATGTAGCTTCAAAGTTTGGCTACAATGTGCATAGCTGTATTTTTGACGAGCTATTAGCACAGCCAAATAGAAAGCTCTATGATGTTATGACTAAGGGTGCTGGTATTGCAAGAAAACAACCGCTTAATTTTGTAATTACTACTGCTGGTAGTGATAGAAATAGCATTTGCTATGAAGTGCACCAAAAGGCTATGGATATTTTAGAAGGTAGAAAAAACGATCCTTCCTTTTACCCCGTAGTATATGGCACACCGGATGATGCAGATTGGACAGACCCAAAAATATGGAAACATAGCAATCCTTCACTTGGGGTAACCTTTACGCAAGAGGATTTGCAAATAGCTTGTGATAATGCAAAACAAAACCCAGCAGAGGAAATGTTTTTTAGACAGTTCTTTTTATGTCAATGGACTCAGAGTAGTATTTGTTTTATTCAAATGCCTAAATGGGACTTATGCAGTTTTCCTTTTGACCCTGATAGTTTAAGAACTCGCAAATGCTATGCAGGACTTGACTTATCAAGCACAACAGATTTAACAGCACTTGTATTAGTTTTCCCGCCAATAGATGAGGATGATAAATATTGTGTTTTGCCTTTCTACTGGATACCTAAAAACAACATTGATGCAAGGGTAAGAAAAGACCATGTTCCATATGATGTATGGGAGAAACAAGGCTTTGTTTTTACAACTGAGGGTGATGTTGTTCACTATGCAACTATTGAGAAATTTATTGTAGAGCTAAATGAAAAGTATAATATTGTTGAAATAGCCTACGATAGATGGGGTGCTATTCAAATGTCGCAAAACTTGGACTATCTCGGTTTTATTGTTGTTCCTTTTGGACAGGGATATGCTTCAATGCACTCGCCTACAAATGAGCTTTTAAAATTAGTGCTTGAAAAGAAAATAGCTCATTGTGGGCATCCTGTGCTGAGGTGGAATATTGACAATATACAAGTAGAAACCAAAGCAGCAGCTATTAAAATAAGCAAAGAAAAATCAACAGAAAGAGTTGATGGAGCAGTGGCTCTTGTTATGGCACTTGACCGAGCATTAAGACATCAAGGGAATAGCACAGCTTCTGTATATGATAAAAGGGGCTTAATGATTATTCTTTAGGAAAGGGGGGCTTTTGGTGAAAGTAAAAAGTCAAAACGAGATATTCAAAGCCTTAGAAGGCAAAGCAAATATTGACGGTGGCAGAGTATATAGCGAGGTTAAGTCAATTACAGTTGATACACCTTATGGAAAGCCAATAACAGGAATAGCTGATGGGAAAACCTTTACCTTAAATTCACATGGATTTTCAGATGGTGATTTGGTTGAATTATATTATGTTAACTCATTAGTATTCTTGCAAAACACAACTTATTATATTAGAAATGTAACAACCAACACATTTGAGCTTTCCGCAACATCAAATGGTGCAATACTCGTTGATAATTCTCTTAATATTTCTGGTGTATATATTTGTGCTTTGCCATCAAGTTCCGAAACAACAGTAACGATGAAAGCTCATAGTTTTGCTTTAAATGATGTTATTGAAATTACTGCAGGGAGAGGAACTAAGCCACCCTCAATTACTTTGCTCTCAGCCACATCAATGAATAGTAATGGTGGGGCAAGATTTGAGCCACTTATTAGTAAATATATTGCATATGTATATGCTCCAACTGCTGATACCTTTCAGTTAGTAGCATATTATGGTGCAACAACACCCAAAACTTTAGGAACTGCTACTGCTAATGGCTGGCGTATTAGAGCAGGTGGTGTAAAGTCTTTTAATATATTAGGTTTAGATTTTATAGCTGATGGTGGGTATCACCAGCTTCAAATAAACGGTGCCACAGCAAAGGGAACAAATACACAAAATCAAGTTTATTTTAGTTGTAATGGTCTTTCAGAGAGAAAGTATTTTTCAACAGGCACACAAACCGGAACAGGGTTAAATTCCACTGCATATTACATTTCGGCAAACTCATTTTCAACTCGCTACTTCACAATTTATGAAGCAATAGTAGAAATAAAAAAAATAAATGGCAATTATATTTCTGTTATGCAAAATGTTGTAGAAGTTCAAGGAACCGACTTTAACAATATGTACTCTGGTGCATCTTCAATTGTAGGTGGAGGGTTGATTAATGGTTATAGTAATATAACTTCAATAAATCTTGTCAGCCCAAGCACTTTTTTAAATGGCACACAAATTTCAATAAGGAGAGTGATTAACTTTGCAAATGATTTGTAACGAAAAGAATGAATTTGCATATTTACCGGATAAAGAAGTCGTTAGTAGCAAAGATGAACTTTCGTTTTTAGAGCAGGATATTAGAACAGAGAGAAATAATCTATTAAAGGAATGTGATTGGACGCAATTACCCGATAGTCCACTAACCACAGAGCAAAAAGAAGCATGGCGTATATACCGTCAACAATTAAGGGATATTCCTGAACAAAAAGGATTTCCACTGAATGCGTTTTTCCCAATTCAACCATAGAAAATAACATAAAAATTAAGGAGAGATTTAAATGAACATTAACAGAGGCATAACAGTAAACCAATCAAGTAGGCAAGGCTATAAGCCTGAGCTAATAGTTTGCCATATCACAGAAGGCTCACTATGGGGAGCTGTATCATGGTTTAAAAATTCAGCATCGCAAGCATCATCACACTTTTTAGTAGGACGCAAAGGAGAGGTAATTCAGCTTGTAGATATTACAGAAAAAGCATGGTGCAATGGTAGAATACTAAATCCGTCAAATGAAACCGTAAAGAAATATTATAACAGTGGAAATAAGGATGGAAATTTTTACACTATTTCTATTGAACACGAGGGTGTTTGGAAAAATACCAAGGGAGCCTTAACCGCAGAGCAAGAAAAGGCTACTACTGAGTTAATCAGATGGATTATTTCAGAGGTGAAAAGATTATATGGCACAGATATTGCAATTGATAGGCAACGCATAATTGGGCACTATGAAATTGATAGTGTAAATAAGTGTAATTGTCCCGGCTGGTTATTTCCTTTTGATAGGATAATTCAAACACTAAGCTCACCAACTTCAGTAAAGGTTCTTGATGTTGGTAAGAAAGTTCAGTTAAACAGAGCACCACTTTATCTTTCATCTTATGGTGGAATAGCGGTTCGTAATATTACAGGAAATTACCCAATTACAAGAATTATATCAGGCAGAGGTGCAGGGGTTCTTATTGGCGATATTGGGTGGGTTCGACCACAGGATTGCATGGTTATAAACGAAATATCGCAAGCACCTCAACCAGCACCAATACAGCCATCGGTGACACTGCCACCAACTGAGCGAAAACTTGATATAGGGAGCAGAGTTAAACTAATCAATGCACCGCTATATATTACCAGTTATGGCGGATTTGCAGTGGGCAGAAAAACTGGCACATTTACAGTAACAAATATCAAAAAGGGACGAGCAGCAGGAGTTCTAATCAATACAAATATGGGATGGGTTAGACCACAGGACTGTATTGTGCTTTAAGGGGGTTACATAATGCGTTCAATTCAAACAATAGGTCAAGGATTTAGTGGCTCTGGGAGCAAGTTAACATCAGTGGCAGATGAAGAGGTTTTGCTAAACTTAGAGGATGAAGAGGGGTATTATAACTTCACACTCCAAGTTTTCAACGATTGTCATATTTCAGTAAATGGTTCACCATATATTTTCCTTAATGCAAACACCACATTTGAAACAGATTCAAAGGATGCTCCAATCAAGTCATTAAAGTTTCAGGAAAATGATATTCAGTTTATTTGGCTTGGGGCTTATTAATGAAGGGAGCTGATTTTATTGCAAATACCAATACTTAGTAAATTATTTAAAGCAAGAGCCTCTCCAAAAAATCAATTCTGGAGTAATGCTTACAACTT
>CAZFQD010000160.1:0-3980 GCA_964520885.1 uncultured Oscillospiraceae bacterium
GAAAACATTTTGAATGAGTTTTCGGACAGGGGTTCAACTCCCCTCGCCTCCACCACTCGTAGCCACACTCAATTGATTTTGAGGGTGGCTACTTTCATTTTCAGAGCAAAAATTAAGCAGGTTGATAATTACTTCAACCCGCTCTTTGTGGACTATAACCTTTTGAACATATAGTGCTATTAGCTGTCTTATCTGTGGTAATGTGCCTTGCAGGAATAACTGCCTTGCATTTTGAAATGCTGCTCGTAGTTTTTCCTCTGGCACCGATATAACCCCTGCTGAGTGTTCTGTTCTTGCTATTATACCTTCAATATCCCGCTTTTCCAGCTCCAACTTGTTTAGCCCTGCCATTAGGGATGGGTTTGCTGTATCTGCCAATAGTGAAATAAGATTATTTATTTTTCTCTCTATTTCAGCTTTTCGTATATTTAACTCTTCTAACTTTCCCAATGCTTCTTTATCGGTTTTAGCAGAATAATCTGCATATTTTTTAAGTAGCATAGGTATTCGGGTTTCATCAAATATTACCTCTGAAAGTTTTTCTAAAACAAAGCGTTCAATATATTCTCTTCGTATTTCCTTGTTAGTGCAAGCATCGCTTGTCATTCTCTCCCTTGTATTACAACGATAGGTGCAGTGCATTGTTTTGCCTCTCCCAGCAAATTTACGATTCCCTATATAACTTTTGCCACATTCACCACAATATATCCTTCCCGATAGCAAATAAACCTCTTTAGCATTAAGACTTGTGGTTTTATGTTGGCGTTCCTTTATTATTGTTTGCACTGCATCAAAATCAGCTGTTGAAACAATAGCTGGAATACCACCTTCAATACGAATAATATCTTCATCACTTTTATATAAATGACTATTTCGTTTTCCATCATAATCCTTTGAAGAGGCTTTATTGAACACATATACACCCTTATATTTTTCATTTCTAATTATTGATGATATTGAATTTTTACCAAACTGCTTGCCACAACGTGTTCTAAACCCAAATTCATTTAGTTCGTGAATTATTGTATCATAACCTTTACCTTCTAATATCCTGCGAAATATAAGTCTAACACTTTTGGCTTCCGTTTCACTTATTTCAAATTTCTTTTCACTATTTATTGAATAACCAATGGGAGGAGCTCCACCTGTAGTCATACATTTAAGTGCATTTTCTTTCATACCCTTACGCACCTCTCTTGCAAGATTTTTTGAGTAGTATTCAGCCATACCCTCAAGCACACTTTCAAGTATTATACTCTCAGGTGAGCTATCTAAATTTTCAAGCACTGAAAATAACTGAACTTTGTTTTTTCTTAGTTCCCTTTTATAATAAGCACTATCATACCTATCACGAGAAAAGCGGTCAAGTTTGTGGACAATTATAATATCAAATACACCTTGCTTGCTATCAGTAATCATTCTTTGAAATGCATCTCTTTTGTCTGTTGTTCCTGTAAATGCAGCATCTTCATATGTATTGGTGAGTATGTAATTTTTCCTAACACAATATTCACGAATGGCACGAAGCTGAGCATCTAACGATTCTTGTCTTTGATTATCAGAACTAAATCGTGCATATCCAACAGCTCTAAGAGCATTATTCCCCTGTGTCATTAACATTTATTTTCATCTCCTTGTCTGCCACTAAAAGTAATTCTTTAAGGATGGATAGCATAACATCATCAGTCGGCAGTTCTAATCCATTATCATAAATTACTTCAGTAGAATATTCATATTTTTCATTTTTCAGTTCATCTCGTCTTGCAGTAAACTTAATCGGCTTATGAAGCATGCTATCCTCCTTTCTCGCCGATAACCTTTTGGTAGGTCACAGTATACCTCTGTATGGCTACTTAATCAAGTTATTTAGCGGGTTTGTAGTAGTTTTTTATCATATTATTTTTGGGCTATTTTCTTCATTTATAATCACTTTTCATTAAGCAAATCTTCCATTGGGTCAGAGCCATACGAATATCCTGTATAAGTTGTTTCACATAACGCCTTGCGTGGTCTTCATGAATTAGTTCTTTGACCACCTCGTCCAATTCCTGTTGATTTAGACATTGTAATCTTCCTTCCTATATCTAAGTTTTTTATTCATTTTCTTTCTGTTTTTGCTCTAAAAACACTCATTGTTAATGTAATTTTATCAAAGAGCACTGTTTTTTAATCAAAGAGCGGTGTAAATTAATCAAAAAGCGATGTAATTTAATCAAACGGCAAGGCACCTAAAAAACAAGAAGTGAGTATTTGCAAGGCTTTCAATTTCTCTTTGATTTTCCGTACGGTTTTGGCATTTATCACACGCTACCCAAAGCCCGTTGAGTAGTGCTATAGGGACAGCCTTTTCACCCCGCCTACCATATATTACCATTAATCACATTTTATAGTTATTTAAATTTACTTTTAGGGAGGGATAGGAGGGTTTACACTAAAGTTCTATGGGGAAATATTTTATATATAAAGGTTCGCGGAAACCCTCCCTACTATCCCTAACCCTCCCTAACCTTAAAATGGAAGTTTCTCATCATCAGCCAATTCAGTATAATCCTCATTTGTTTTTTGTTTATTTAATTCTTCATCCTTATCAAATTCGCTTGTCTTTAAATTCATCTTAACTTCGTCTTTTACAACAATTCCCTTATAGAACATCTTTCCCATACTCTTCGTTCTCTCAAAACCCTTATCAGTATGCATCTTTTTTCCAAAAGTAGTTGCTGATAATAACACGGCTCCGTTTTGCTCACAATAAAGTTTATAGAAATTATATAATACAGATGCACTAATACTTTGTTGTTCTGACCGCTCTATGCAATCAAATACAAATCCTTGCAATACATCTTCATCTTTACGATACTCAGTATTTGCTTCCTGAACCTGTCTCGGTGGATTTAATCCACTTAATTTCCATTCCATAAGCCCTTTTAATGCCCAGTTGAATATTCCGGGTAATTCCTTTTTTAACTTTATATCAAGAAACTTATCCTTCTTTTCTTCCGGAATTTTAACCGTAAAGGGTATCAAACAAATTCGCCGCCATATTCCATCGTCATCGCCATATATTTTGGGCTTGTGATTAGTGCTAATCCATATCTTATATGTAGGCTCATATTCAAAGTCTTTACCAAACAAAAACCTTGTTGAAACAGTATCTCCACCGGTAAGCTGTTTAACCAAGCTTTCTGATAAGCGTTTACCTTCATCAATTTCGCTTGTCTTTACAAACCTTGCCCCACAGATTGTTGCTATTTCAGTTTTTATAGCACTACTCCTATCGTTCACAATAAGTGTTTCAGGCTTTATTGTTTTTGAATACTTACCCAGCATTTCACCTATTACTTCAGAAAAGGTGCTTTTCCCATTGCTCCCCGTGCCGTGAAGAATAAATAACATATCCTCGCTTGTAAGTCCTGTTAAAGTATATCCGACTGCTCTTTGAACAAATAACCTTGTATCATCATTTGGAATAATATCTTTTAGAAATTGCTCCCAAATAGGACATTCAGCAATTTCATCATAATCAAAGGTCAATTGCTTTGTAATAAAGTCCTCGCGGTTATGGTCTCTAATTTTTGGAAATTCAGTTTTACTATCTAATAAGAAATCAACAGTTGTGTTTTTAAGGCACAGTAGGTGGTGCTTTGCATCCCAACGGTCAGCCACAACAGGAATATCATTTTCTATAAATGTTTTTGCCTGTTCAAGCATTGCCTCTATGTGGCTATTATTCCCGCTTTTTGATGCAAACTTTTGCAATACTTCGTTCTCTGCTTGTTTTGCCTGCCAATCAAGTTGTGTAAGCATAGCTCTTGCCATCGCATATACATTGCCTTCAATATCCTTTTGCCAATAGCCATCCGCATAATATAACCATTCATTCCATTCAGGACAGAAGCGAATAATATCCCCGAATAAAGCAATTAGGCGTTTTGCATTACCTACATCATTATGCTTAAATGATATTAAACTCTCAACCTCTT
>CAZFQD010000161.1:0-3906 GCA_964520885.1 uncultured Oscillospiraceae bacterium
TTCTACATCAATATTTTTTAAATTATGCTCTCTTGCACCTTTAACAAAAATACTGTTTCTTGACATTGTTTTTCCTGCTTCCTTTTCTTCGGAACGGTCAAGACCGTTCCCTACATTTTTTATCCTTGCAATTGCTTTATTTTGTCTCTTAGATATGCCGCATGTTCAAATTCAAGCAATTTTGCGGCATTTTTCATTTCCTTTGAAAGTTGTTCTATTAATTTTCCCTTTTCAATTTTATTCATTCTCTTTAATGCAAAATTCTTTTCGATATCATCTTTTGAAGATATTTCCAATATATCTCTTACATCTTTGATAATTGATTTCGGAGTAATATTATTTTGCAAATTATATTCAGTTTGCAAGCTTCTTCTTCTATTAGTTTCAATAATAGCTCTTTCCATAGAGTTTGTAACTCTATCGGCATACATTACAACCTTTCCGTTTAGATTTCTTGCGGCTCTACCAATAGTTTGAATTAATGATGTTTCACTTCTTAAAAAGCCTTCCTTATCTGCATCAAGTATCGCTACCAATGAAACTTCAGGAATATCTAAACCTTCTCTTAAAAGATTTATTCCAACCAATACATTAAATTCTCCTAAACGAAGTTCTTTTATTATTTTCATTCTTTCAATAGTTTCAATATCATAGTGCATATATTTTACTAATACACCCATTGACTGCAAATATTCAGTTAAATCCTCTGCCATTCTTTTTGTTAGTGTTGTAATCAATACTCTTTCTTTGTTTTTAACTCTTTGATTTATTTCGCTTAACAAATCATCTGTTTGCCCTATTGTTGGTTTAACTATTATTTCAGGGTCAATTAAACCTGTTGGACGAATTAACTGCTCAACGATTAAATTTGAACGGTCTCTCTCAAAAACACTTGGCGTAGCACTAACATAAACTACTTGATTAATTTTATCAAAAAATTCATTAAAATTTAGTGGTCTATTATCATAAGCAGAAGGCAAACGAAAACCAAATTCAATTAAATTATCTTTTCTTGAACGGTCTCCTCCGGACATTCCTTTTACCTGTGGTAAGGTTACATGAGATTCATCAACAATTAATAAATAATCCTGTGGAAAATAATCCATTAAAGTAAAGGGTGCCGAACCTTTTCTTCTTCCACTAATAACTCCTGAATAATTTTCAATTCCACTGCAAAATCCTATTTCTCTTAGCATTTCAATGTCATACATTGTTCTTTGCTTAATTCTTTGTGCTTCAATTAGTTTATTATTCTTTTCAAAGTATTTAACTCTATCAATAAGTTCGTCTTCTAATAAAACTATTGCTCTTTCCATTTTTTCTTTAGTTGCAACATAATGCGAAGCAGGGTAAATAGCTTTATGAGTAACTATTTTTTTAACTTCCCCAGTAATAACCTGAATTTCGCTTATTCTTTCTATTTCATCTCCAAAAAATTCAATTCTTATTGCAGTATCGCCTGAGTAAGATGGAAAGATTTCTAACACATCTCCTCTTACCCTAAACTTATTTCTAACAAATTCAATATCATTTCGCTCATATTGAATTTCGACTAACTTTTTAATTAATTCATCTCTTTGTCTTGTTTGACCTTTTCTAACTGAAATAACCATATTTTTATAGTCAATCGGGTCTCCTAAACTAAAAATACAAGAAACACTGGATACTATAATTACATCTCGTCTTTCAAAAAGAGATGAGGTTGCACTATGTCTTAATTTGTCAATCTCATCATTAATTGAACTATCCTTTTCTATAAAAGTATCAGTGTGTGGAATATATGCTTCTGGTTGATAATAGTCATAATAACTAACAAAATATTCAACTGCACTATTTGGAAAAAACTCTTTGAATTCACTGCACAACTGTGCAGCTAAGGTTTTATTGTGTGCTAAAACTAATGTTGGTTTATTTACATTTGCTATTACATTTGCCATTGTAAAGGTCTTACCGGAACCTGTAACGCCAAGCAATGTTTGTTCCTTATTACCTTTAACCAAACCATTTGATAATAATTCTATAGCTTTGGGTTGGTCACCAGTTGGCAAAAATTTTGATATAAGTTCAAATTCATTCATAGTTATATCCTTTTTTATTCTCTTAATAAGCCACTATCTGCAAAAGAAACAAAATCGCCATCTGCAACTACAATATGGTCAATCAAATCTATGCCTACACCTTCTAATATTTTTTTAACAGTGATTGTAGTTGCAACATCCTCTTTTGATGGCAAAGCCAAGCCTCCCGGATGATTATGAGCAATAATTACTGAAGAGGAATTAAACCTTAATGCAACCTCAACTATTTTTCTTATACTAATTTGAGCGGAATTTACACTGCCCTCAAAAATTACTAAGTTAGCAAGCACTTTTCTTTTGCAATCAAGACATACCAAAACTACAACCTCATCATTTCGCCCAACAAAAGAAGGCAAAAGATAATTTCCTGCCATTTCAGCATCCTTAATAATAGCAAAATCTCTTTCCTTATCCTCTTTATACTTGCGCATAACTGAAGGAAATAACTTAATTAAAGTAGCTGCCGACTTCCCAACTCCTTCAATTTTTTCTAAATCGCCAAAAGAGGCATCAAAAACACCCGACAAAGTCCTAAATGCTTTAATAAGCCTGTGTGCTATTAGATTTGTATCAATTCGAGGAATTGCAAAAAATAATATTAATTCCAAAATATTATGACTTTCAAATGAATCAATATCATCTTTTATAAACCGTTCTGTTAGCCTTTTTCTATGTCCGTCATGCATATAATTACAGTCCCCCCATTTAGAAGTTAGAGGTTAGAGGTTAGAAGTTAGAAGTTAGAATATGACTATTTGATTTTTCTACTACCGAGTTTTACAACAGGAGAGCCCTTTTTACATAGTGGACATTCGTCAGCAGGAAAGGACTGAACATCCATTGATATTACTGCTTTAAAAGGAACCCCAAAATCTATTTTACCGCCTGTTCGGTCAACTATTGAACCTACTGCAACAACTATTCCACCTGCATCCTCAACTATTTTTATTACTTCCTTAACAGAACCTCCAGTGGTTACAACATCTTCAACCAATAAAACCCTTTGCCCTTTTTCTATTTTGAAACCTCGTCTTAAAACCATAAATCCGTCTTCTCTTTCTGCAAAGAAATTGGGAGTTTTTAATTGCCTTGATACTTCATAAGCCATTTGAATAGCACCCATAGCTGGTCCAATAACTATTTCAATATTATAATCTTTAAACTTTTCAGCTAAATCTGCACATAGTTCCTCGCTATATTTTGTGTTTTGAAATATTTTTGCACATTGTAAATATTTTTCGCTATGTCTACCTGATGACAACAAAAAATGTCCTTCTAAAAGAACTCCTGCTTGCTTTAAAATTTCAATAATTCTTTCCTTACTAAGCATTAATTTTCCTCCACTTTCTTTTATATTAATTTTAATATTTTTCTTTGCCTATGAAAAACAAAAGACACTTTTATTTTTTTATTATATCATAAAATACTTAAATTGGGTATTGCCTAATTAAAATAATTAATAAATATATATTGTTTTATTTTTAAGGAACAATTTGTTAAATTTGAAGTCTATTAATCAATATTATTCTTTCATTTCCTTTATCTTATGTAAAAAAAGCATTACCAAAAACATATATTATTATTTTGTTGCCAATTTGTAACTGCTTTTAATCGAGTAGGAGGGAAAATTAAATAATTTTCCCGACCTCTCACACCACCGTACGTGCCGTTCGGCATACGGCGGTTCAATAGCTTTAGTGCATCGCCTCATAATATTTGGATATATCAGAGTATCCGAGTGTTGTGAGGTGTTCGTTTGTTAAGGTAGTTGCAAGTATTGGACTTCGTGTTGTTTAGCACACTCGTCCGCCCTAAATCTGCCTTATAT
>CAZFQD010000162.1:0-3879 GCA_964520885.1 uncultured Oscillospiraceae bacterium
TACTTCACCAGTTCCCATTGCTGTGACAGAAGATACTGATGGAGATAATGATGTTACAGGTATTCTTACCCAGCCTTTAAAAGCTGCCGGTATTGTCACTTTATTGCTTTTTATCTTTTGTATTGAATATCCTGTTGTATCATTTCCAAAATAAGCAGGTTGATTGTTTTTAAGAGTCCATCCTGCTCCGTTTCCTGCTGCGTCAAAAATTTCTACGATGTTAAGATTTACACTTAACCACGGAAGCTGCGAGCTAGTTAAATCCATCCAAAATTTAAATTCCTTTGCTTCTTTAAATGCCTTTGTCGCCGGATCTTCAAGATCAGTTTGAAGTCCCATAGAAATCGAAAACCCATTGTCAGCAGGTCTTGTTTGGATAACTGAAACCTGTGCCGCTTTTGTATTATTTACACCTTTTGCAGCTTTTGCATATGATAAAAATTTTACATTCCATCCATCAGTAAAAGGTGCACAAAGCCATGCCGCATTATTTGGGTTCCACATTGTTCCATCACTTGGTCTTCCCCCTATTGGTCCTTGTTGTGTTCCTATTACTTCATCGTTGCTCAAATTTTCAAACCCAAAAACCAAGTTTGATTTTTGTGATTCATTAGGAATTAAATGCGTAATTGCCAATGAATCAAAATATATTTTTTGTGGGTTTGATGTGCTTACTGTTGTTCCTGCATTTAAGAGTGAATCGAGTGATAATTGGAACATCTTCACGTTTCCCTGTGCTCCAATTCTTGTTGCTGATGACCCCGGTTGAAATGATGTATATGGAATTCTTACCCAACCTTTAAAGCCTGCTCCAATTTGTATCTTTTTTGAAGTTATTGTTTGTTCGTTGTATCCTGTTGATGTTTGAATATATGCAGGCTGGCTGTCCTTTAATGTCCAGCTTATTTCTGATCCGTTTGGTTTAACTTCAACTGCATTTATTCCAATATTTAACCATGGAATATCTGACTGAGATAAATCAAACCAAAGTATAATCTCTTCAGCAAATGCCCAATCTATTGTTGCTGGATCTTCAAGGTTAAGTTGATATCCCATTGAAATCGAAAACCCATTATCAGCAGGTCTTGTGTTTATGATATTGATTTCTCCTGCATTTCCTGAAACACCTTTTCCTGCTCTAGCGTTAAGATTAAAGGAAGTCCCTATACCATTCGTGAAAGGTGCTGAAAGCCATGACTGAAAATTGTTCGGTGGATTCCACACTGTTCCGTCACTTGGTCTATTCCCGGTCGGTCCGCTCGTTGTTGTTATAGCTTCACCATCAGTAAAGTTTTCAAACCCAAATGCAATTTCAGTTTGAATTGGTCCTGTCGGTATTGTTTCTGACTTCACCGGAAGTTTTATGAGCGTAATCATATTAAATACTATTACAACTGAGCAAATTATTGTTATATAGCGTTTTAATATTTTGTTCATGGCTTTCACCTTTTTCTTTCAATTAATTATTCAATATCAAATTCATAATGATTAATTCTACCACAGTTGCCAAAAAAACCAAAGTTTAAATTGAAGGTTGCCTTTAAATTAGTAACTATTCAGACCTAAACGGATTGCCACACCAGTCTGCGGACTGGTTCGCAAAGACACGCCAACTATTTGAAAAGTCATATGTTTTTATGGATGTCTGAATAGTTACTTAAATTATATTTCTTAATTTCCTTTCAATGATCTTCCATACATAAAAACATTAAATATATGGCAGATATAAAACTTTTTAGCTTTTTAATGTTGAGATATTGCCTGGTTTTTTCCTTTCGCATGAGGATTTCAAAAAATTTATATGAGTTCTTGTAATTGAGTTCTTATCTCTGTTGTAATACCCATAATATATTTTTTAACTATCAATAAATCGCTAATAGAAATTAAGTCATCAAAAGATAAATCCCCTGCTGAAAAATATTCATCACTCAAGGTATTCATTTTCAATAAATGCTGTTTTATTAAAGCCAAATCTTCAATACCAATCATACCATTACCATCAATATCTCCATATACAATTGTGGTAAATGTTCTGACAACTTCAGTTCCTAACATAATTTGAACTGTTTGATTTGTTCCTACATAAGAATTGTCAAGCATTTCACTTCCACTTTGATTTAATATTTTGACTGTTTGACCTTCTGTTAAAGAAATCGCTTTTTTTAGTCCTCTTACAGGTGTTTTTTGTGCTATTCCTGTCATTGTGTTGTTATCATATTTTGCAACCGAGAAAGAATCAATATAAAAGTTTTGTGGTGCTGCTTCGCTTACTGCAACTCCACCCTGTACAAACGCTCCACAACTAAGTTGAATTAAATGAACTTCGCTACTTCCACCTGTTCCAAATTCTGTATAGGCATTATCGTTTGCAAGTGATGAAACCGGTATTCTTACCCAGCCTTTAAAATCAGCAGGAAGATTGATAGTTGTTCCACCAGCTGTTTTTGTATCATAACCACCATTTACATTAGTTGTATAATATGTGCCACTTGTTTTCATTCTCCAGAACCATGCTGTCCAAGGTTCCTGAATTACTAAATCAACATTCATAAAAGTCATATCAGATTCTGAAATATCAATCCAGAATTTAAACTCTTCAACACCTGTCCAATCTTTTAATATATTAGAATAGTTATTACTAAATCCAAGTGTTGTTGAGAAATTGTTATATTCTGCTCCTGTTTTTATAACGCTAATTTTTGCTGCGTTTCCTGAAGTTCCTTTTCCAGCTGCTACTGTAGCATTATAGTTAACGCCTATATTTTGATAGTCAGTATAGTATTCTGATAAGTAATCTGAGATTGTCATTGCAGATCCATCTGTTAATTTATCAAAATTGATAGTTTCTACAACCTTATTTGGTACTATTGGTGCATAATCATCATATGCAATTGAGAACGAATCAATATAGAAGTTTTGTGGTGTTGCTTCGCTTACTACAACTCCACCCTGTACAAACGCTCCACAGGTAAGCTTAATTAAATGAACTTCACCCGTTCCAAACTGTGTGTAACTATTGTTGTTTGAAAGTGATGTGATTGGTATTCTTATCCAGCCTTTATATTTTGCTGGAAGTTGTATTGTTGTTCCTGATGCCGTTTTTGTTTCATATGTGGTTTCAGAATCACTTGCATAATATGTTCCACCTGATTTCATTGTCCAGTCCCATGCAGTCCATGGCTCTTGGATATATAAATCAATATTCATAAAGGTCATATCTGATTCAGAAATATCAACCCAGAATTTAAATTCTTCAGCTTTTGACCAATCTTTTAATTGGTTAACATAAGCATTGTTAAAACCAAGCACTGTTGAGAAATTGTTCCATTCTGCTCCTGTTTGAATAACGCTGATTTTTGCTGCATTCCCTAATGTTCCTTTTCCAGCTACAACTGTTGGATTAAATATAGTTCCTATCCCTGCTGTATGGTATGGAGAGAAATAATCACTATCTGTTAATGCTGTGCCACTTGCAAGAGAATCAAAATCAATTACAGATACTGTTTTATTAGGATCGCCAGGTGTAAGATCTGTATATGATATTGAAAACGAATCTAAATATACATTTTGTGGAGCATCCATTGGTAATGTGCCTGAACCTATGTTAATTCCAGCTATTTGTACTTGCCCGTAAAGGCCTATTCTTGCTGGGGCTTCTGGTGAATTTGATGATAATGAAGATACCGGAACTCTAATCCAACCTTTAAAACCTATTTGATCAATAGCTGCAAATCCACTTCCAGTTGTTACTTCTGTATATCCTTCCTCATCTGTTCCCATATAAACCATAGAACCATCTTTTAAACTCCATTGTACTCCAGTTCCACCATTCATTTCAAGAATATTCATAGATATTAATATCCATGGAATTTGGTTTTC
>CAZFQD010000163.1:0-3777 GCA_964520885.1 uncultured Oscillospiraceae bacterium
GATAGTCGGTGCATCAGGAAGCATATTGTTGTTATTTGGATTAGTGAGAGCATTAACTTTACCGGCATTTTTGCAAATAATACTCAATTATGTTTGGATACTACTTATTGTTTCAGGAGTAATTTTGCTTTTTAATAAAAATAAAGCACCTAAGCAATTTATGTTTTTTATTAGCTTTATAGGTACTGCATTGCTCTGCTCTCAAGTTTTCAACATTACTGCATTTGCCGATGATGCCGGTTGGGATGAAGTAGGTGGTACACTTGAAGGATGGCTTGGAAGTGAAGGTGCCTTTACGGCAGTAGTTAATGGGTTAGCACCAGCAGTTGGTACCTTGGTTGGTTCCTATGTTTCTTCTATACTCGGTGGGCTGTTTGGAGGTTTCGGACAACTTGTATCAACGGATGTTTCATTAGGACCAGATACATCGGTTATTCCTCCACAAGAACCTACTCAAACTCTTCCACAAAAACCTACTCAGCCAACGAAAGAAGAAATAGATGCTGAGAAAGCTCGTTTGAAGAAGGAAGCAGATGAAGCACGTATTAATGAAGAATTTGACAAAAAGCGTCAAATAGAAATAAATAAACAATTGGCAATTAAAAAGAAGGCTTTAGAGGATAAAAAGCAATTAGAAAAAGAAGTTGCAGCACATAAAAAGTATGAGGCTTCCCTTTGTAAAAAATATAACACCACGCCAGATAAACTTCGGGATGTATTATTAGCAAATCAAGGGGCCAATGCAGCTGATGCGGAAAAATGGACATCTCGTGCTAAAAAACTTGATTATGCCATAGCGGCGGCACAGATAACCGTTATAGCTTGCGACACAGCAATTGACGGATTAGCAAATGTAACGGGTCCTTATGGCAAAATGGTGAGAGCTGGATATAAAGTTACAAAGGGACTCGCATCAGGTGGTGCAGAAGCTTATTATGGGGATGGGTCTGTATCAGTGGGAGCTGGTATGACATCAGGTCTTGTTAAAGGTGGTGTAGATGCCGCATCAGATTATATTAATAGTACTAAGATTAAAGCAGGGTTAGCAATTGGCTCCGAAGTAATAGGAGGGGCTATTACAGAGGGTTCAGAAGGTGCTTTAAAGGGATTAAAGAATGGTCTATACAATGTAGGTGTCGGCACTTTGACAGACAAAATTGGCGGTGGTGGTTATGGCAATGATACGAGCCTTGTTACTTTGGCGGGTGGTAAAACAGCTGTAATTATTGATGCTGGTGGTCAAACAATAACAAGAATAGTATCAAATAACTCAGCACAAAATTTTATAAAAAACAAACTTATTAATCAAGGCATTCAGTCAGGAGTAAAAGGTGCAAGTGGACTTATAAATGAGTTTGGCGTCAAACCTGCTCTCACTAATTTAGGTGTACTTCCCAAATAAAAATATCATATTAATATTGATTAGAAAATAGCATTAATAAATTATGAGGAGGATTATATTATGACACTTACAACAAAAGAAATAGCTTATTTATCACCATCATTTACACAGCAAACAGCAATAAGCTTGTTTTCAAACATAAAGGCAACGCAAGATGGCACTGAGTATGATAAGCTAAGCAAGAAAGGAATTATTCAAGGTAATGGGTATGAAGCTCAGGCATTAGAAATGCTTATGCAAATAGCAAAACCTCAAAGGTGTGCCCGCATTATAGCTAAAAACGAATTTTTTGTTATAGAGAAATATTCTTATAGAAGTGATGACAAAATATTACTTGTTGAAAATAGCAATGGGGAATTTATTTTCAAAAAAATAGAAGATTTTAACGATGTAATTATTGGTCTTTCGGAAATTTTCAGTATGTCAAACATTAAAACTGCTGATGTAAAAGTTTTGCTTAAGGCAGATGAAATGATTGTTCTGCTTGCAATTATTGATATTTATCGTAAAAACACCTTGCTCAATTATGCAGGTAATTCAAATCAAGCAGAAATCATATCGTTACAAGAAATAACAAACGAACTTTCAAAGGGCTATGAAAATGGGCTTGTTAAAATACTGATAAAAAATTATGCATATAAAATGCCTATGGAAAGAGAAATTGCCCAATTGCTTGCAAGCCTTGTAGAGAAGAAATGTCTTGTTTTTAAGCAAGGTTATAAACTTTCACAAAACTATGCACTTCTCGCAACAAATTTCCTTGTATTAGATGCACTAATATTACTTGAAAACTTTCAAGTAATGGCAAATGGAGATGTTATAAGTAATGGCGGATTTTTTGCAACTGCTGGTGTGCATAACATTATTTCGTTTGTGTTTGAAGATGATAACATTTTATTATCCTCAATGAGTGCATTTCAAATGCTGTCAACAATTGAAAGCGTTTTAGAATGCCCTGTTTTTGCCGAAGAAATAGTGCAAACCGCACAAACACCACCACCCATAAATAACATATGGCAATGCACTTGTGGGAAAACAAATACAGCAAATTTCTGCCCTACCTGCGGAAGCAAGCGAGTATAACAAATTAAAAACTATGATAAATTTATTTTGAATTTTTCGGACAATATCATTGAATTATAGTGCATTTGGTTTAGTTGCAAAAATTCTTCCTAAAAAGCCAAAACTACAACACTAAATCTTTGACACCAATAAATTATGCAACACCAAAAAGTTGGTTTATAAGTATAACTTTCAAACCCTCAAACTGCTACAGTTATTGACATATCATCTTCTAAAACACCTTCGTTTAAGGCTAGTAAGGGGTTAAAGGGTGCTGTGTGTATGTAATTAAATAGCAAGTAGCCACTCTTTTTGGGTGGCTATATTGTTGCGAGAAAATAATAATTTGGTTTTTTGGGACAGTGCTTATTTGATTAAAGTGCGTTATTCGTGGTTTTCGTGGTATTTTTACAAAATTCTTGAAAAAATCTCGCTAATGTTAAAGAGATAAACTTCATTATTCGGGACATATCATATATTCCAAATACTAAGGAGCTTTTTCGTGAATTTGAACTTGAACTTAACCCATCAGATTTACTTTTTAATAATTATGATATTATTGAGAAAAATAAACTTCGCCACTTTGCTAAAGCCAGAGAAATGTTTGACTTTATAAAAAAACATGTGAATGTTAAGAAAACTTGTCCGCCACACAATATTAAAAGCAACATAATTTTAATTGATGATGATTTTATGATACAAGGCTCTTCATCACTTGAATTAAACAATAAAGCTAATCATGATACCGATTTCAGTATAAACTTTGATACTTTTATTTTTAGTGCAATGGATAAAACACAGATTGTATCTGCAAAAGAAATATTTGAACGAATTTGGTACGGCAATAATATAACAATTGATTTTAAATATGAATTATTAAAGAGTTTGGAGTATGTGTATAAAGAACATTCCCCTGAATTTTTATATTATTTCACACTTAATGATTTGTTTGGAAAACAACTTGACTTAAGTGTTGAGAGATTTGAAACTGATAATAACAATTTTAAGAAAACGAAAATTTGGAATATGCTTTACAACTTTCAAAAGGATTGTGTTTTATTAGCAATTAAAAAGTTAAACAATTATGGAGGTTGCAGGAATATTCACACCACAGCTAATAATTGGAGATATAATTGAGCTTATAGAAACCGATGGCAAGCACTCAGTTATTGGCACAGTAACATCTGTCCGACACACCATAGGCAAAGGTGGCTTTTGGACAGAGTTCACAGTTGACAGTGGTGGCAGGAAAGGAAAGCCATTATTAAAGGACTTTGTAGGGCAGATTTCAGGGAATAAGAAAACTGACGGTG
>CAZFQD010000164.1:0-3776 GCA_964520885.1 uncultured Oscillospiraceae bacterium
ACTCGACATTTTAAGAGAGGAGTAGTATGCTCGCTGAAATGTTCTTTGAACGTATCTACAAATGTCTTTTAGCTCGTAAATGCGAAAAGCTAATTGAGGACGACTATCTCCAAAGATTTGCATTACAACAAGCACGATATGTGCAAATAGAAAACCTTATTTTGATTTACTAAGAAAGGAAGGATGAAAATTAGAATGGATGAATTTTCGGTATACGGGACTAAAGAAATGATGAAACTATTAAATTTCAAAAATCATTCTTCAATTCAAAGAGGTGCTAAATTATATCGTGAAACAAATGGTAAAGCAGGAATACCTAATATTCAACTTAACGGAGATGGAACAAAAATCGTATTTCCAAAACCAATGATTAATACTTGGATTGGGCTTAGAAAAACGGATGAAGAAATGGAAAAAGAAGTGTTAGAATTAAAGAGAAAAGTGGACAAATTAGAGGCTTTTATTGGTAGTATGTTTAGTCAGTATACTTGAGCATATTAACTTGATTACATACCGCATTAGATTTATACTACACCTAAATGGGAGGGGAATTATATGGTAAATATTATAAAGCGACCTGATAGAGAGCTATATTCTGCAAGGGTTCCAAATCCTCTTTTAGGTAAGGACAAATATGGCAGAATAGCGAGAGAGGTTATTTATAACAAAAGACGAGGTAAGGCTTAAAGTGGCACAGCTTGAACTTGATATGCTGGGAGGCTCATATATTGAAAACATACCTGAAAAAACAAGTGAATATTTAACCTCTTGGCTTTCCTCTCATAAGAAAGAATTAAAGCCTAATACCTATCAAGGTTACAAGACAAATATTGAAAAGCACACAATACCATATTTGGGTGAAATAGAACTGCAAAGGTTAGAACCTTTACATATAAAGAAACTGTATAAAACCCTTATGGAAAAGAAAAACTTATCTCATCGTTCAATTCAATATATTCACAGGGTATTAAGCCACAGCTTTAAAGACGCAGTTATTGCAAAAAAGATAAAGTTCAATCCAACCGATAATACTTTAATGAAACGCAGTAGGGAAGAGGCAATGCAAGAGGCTGCGGCTAAAAATGACTTTGTAGCAAAATATCTTAATTTAAGTGGTGAAGGTCATAGAGTAAACCGAGCTCTTGAAATTGAGGAGATTTTACAATTTTTAAATTGGCTAAAAGAGAAAGAACATAGGGCTTATTTACCAGCGATATTAACAGTAGGACTGGGTGGTTTAAGACGAGGAGAAATGCTTGCTGCAACATGGTCTCAAATATTCTTTGAAGAAAACCGCTTTGTAGTAGCTCGCAGCTTATCGTCAACAAAAGAAGCAGGTCTTCAAGTTGATTGTCCTAAATCGGCTACTTCAATTAGGGTTGTGCCAATTCCTGAAACACTAATACCAATATTAAAGGAAGAAAGAAAAACACAGCTTGAGAATATGTTAAGATATGGTAGTAGCTATAACAAAAACGATTTAATTATTTGTTATGAAAACGGAGATTTTATTAAGCCATCAGCATTTACTCATATGTGGATTAGAGCAACAAAGGCTTTTTCAAAGGAAACTGGAATAAAGGAATTTACTCATCACTCCTTGAGAAGTAGTGTAGCGAGCTTTTACAAGGCAAGTGGATTTAATGACTTGGTAGCGGCTAAATCCTTAGGACATAGCAGTCCTGATGTTACAAGAGAGTATTATTTAAAACCGGTTGAATCAGAGCTTAATAAGGCGGCAAATTTGTTGGATGAACAACTTAGAAAATTGGGGTAATGGGGAATTGAATATATAATATGAGCCTCACTTGCTGTTGAAAAATAGTATGTGGTGTTCTTAATTTGTTTTGTAAATGTTAATAAGTCTACTCAATCGTTAACAACAATTACAATTTAATTCAAAATAACTATTTACAAACTTAACAATATGGATTATAATATTAACAAGTTTGTAACAAAAAGAGGTGTAACTATGAATTATTTTAATATGATAAATGAAATAGCGAAGAAACGGAAAGGTATTATATTAACATCCGATTTGTCAAAAGAAAATATTCCGAGAGAATATCTATCTAGGCTTGAAAAGCTTGAGAATATAGAGCGTGTATCTCGCGGAGTATATGTGACTACTGATGCAATTGATGATGAAATGTATTTTATGCAGCTAAAAGTTCCTAAAATTATTTATTCACACGACACAGCGTTATTTATGCATGGTTTATCGGATAGAACACCAAATATATATTCCATAACCATACCGAGCAACTATAGGGTTTCAAAGGAGATAAAAGATACTTATAAGGTATTTTATATTAAACTAGAATTATATGAAATGGGTAAAATAATTATAAATACAAGTTTTGGCAACGAGGTAATGGTTTATGATATAGAACGCACTATTTGTGATATAGTTAGAAGTAGAAGTAGAATAGATATGCAAATTTTAAATGATGCCTTGAAAAGGTATGTCAAGTTAAAAACAGCAGACCTTAACAAATTGGACATTTATTCAAAGGAACTTAAAATTGACAAATTGATAAGGCGGTATATGGAGGTGCTTTTGTGAGTAACAAGGCAATGAGCCTAAAAGCAAAAATTAGGAATTTGGCAAAGAAGAATAACATTTCTGCACAGGTTGTATTACAAAATTATATGTTTGAACGATTTTTGGAGCGTATATCAAAATCTAAATTCAAAGATAAATTTATATTAAAAGGAGGTATGCTTGTGGCAGCTATCGTTGGATTGGATAGCCGAGCAACAATGGATATGGATGCCACATTACGAGGCTATCCATTGCAGAAGGACAAACTATTTGAAGCATTGTCATATATATGTGGCATAGATGTTAAGGATGAAGTTTCCTTTTCTGTTTTAAATATTGCACCCATCCGTGATGATGATGCCTATGGTGGCTTTCGTGCAAGCATTGAAGCTATTTATGATACTATTATAACACCAATGCAAATTGACATTACAACAGGTGATGTAATAACTCCAAGTGAAATCCTCTATCAGTTTAAGATGATTTTTGAAGATAGAAAAATAGAAGTTTGGGCATATAATATTGAAACGGTTTTGGCTGAAAAATATGAAACAATTCTAAGACGAGATGTTTTTAACACGCGACCAAGAGATTATTATGACACCTATATTCTTCTAAAAACGCAAAACTGCAACAAAGCATTATTCAAAAAAGCATTGCAAGCAACAGCGACACACAGAAAATCTACAGATATTATTGAAAATGCAACGACAATTATACAGACAATTGAGCAAAATAATGCTTTAATTAAATTATGGAGTAAGTATCAAAAAGAATATAATTACGCAGTAGATATTTCATTTCAGAATATTATTGATGTGCTAAGAGAATTAGATATTTGGTCAAAGCAGTAAATAAAGCTTATTTTTGCACAACCATCACACTATTAATAGTCGTGTGTCGTATTTTCAACCTAAATCACTGTAAAATGTTTTGGTGGACACAGGTGGTACACAAGAGTATTTTAGGTAATTTAACTTAAAAAACCAGTGTGCAATCTACTGCTATATGGTGCTATAATCAACAAAAAAACCACTCAAATGAGTGGTTTTAGTGCAATTTACTGCAATGTGGCGGAGAGAGAGGGATTCGAACCCTCGGACAGTTTTAGCCGTCACACGATTTCCAATCGTGCACCTTAGACCAGCTCAGCCATCTCTCCGAATGTAAATAATTGATGCAAATGATATTATAAAGTATTATTTATTAAAAATCAAGTGCTATATAAATA
>CAZFQD010000165.1:0-3767 GCA_964520885.1 uncultured Oscillospiraceae bacterium
AAGATATTCAAAAGCCCAATAATCTTATAGCACCAAAAAATTCAGCTGATTGTTGGCTTGATTTTGACTATGTATTAAAAAAAGAATATTTAAATTTGGAAAACACCTACTTTGGTGGCGAGGCTTTTCCCGCAATTTATCCAAATTTAGGACCAGATATTCTCCCTGCTATTTGTGGTGGCTGTGAAATTAAATTTGGCACAGATACATCTTGGGCTGTGCATAAAATTGACGATTTATCAACAATGCCTCCCATAAAATTTGACGAAGAAAACATTTGGTTTAAACGAATAAAGGAATTAACTCAAAAAGCAATTGACCAAGCCAATGGGGAATATTTAGTGGGTATAACCGACCTACACACTGGTGCAGATGCCTTATCGGCTTTTAGGGGACCTGCTAATCTATGTATGGATATGTATGATTACCCAGAGCTTTTTAAACAAAAAATTGATGAGATTTTTGAGGTGCACAAGACAGTTATAACTGAGCTTGGAACAATTATTAAAGAAAAGCAAGAAGGGCTTACAAATTGGCTTGGTATTTGGCATCCAAAAAACGATTGGTATTTAACCTCATGTGATTTTGGAGGCTTAATATCAACGAAGGACTTTGATGAATTCATAATAAAAGGGCTTGAAGATGAACTGAATTTCATTAATGGGAGCATTTATCATCTTGATGGACCGGGCAACTTAAAGCACTTAGACCGACTACTTAAGCTACCAAAATTAAATGGTATTCAGTGGTGTCAAGGCATTTCTTCACCACCTGCTCGTGAATATTTAGATGTGTATAAAAAAATTCAGGTCGCCGGGAAATGTATGCAAATTTATGCGGACCCAGAGGATATGGAACCCTTGTGCTGGGCATTAGAGCCAGAGGGCGTGAATATTTGCATTAATGCCAAAAATGAAGCACAAGCAAACGAATTAATTGCACTTTGTGATAAAATCTACAAGAAGAAAAACTCTAAAAGATTCTAAAGTTTCAAGGTTCATTTCCATATGCTTATTAAATTCATCTTAGAAAAGGGAACTTATTATTGTATATGAAAATAAATAGTTTTCTAAAAGCAGATAAAGTGCCACAAAATATTGTGATAGTTAGCTTACACAATAATATTATAGTAAAGATTGGCAAAACACAAGTCTATTTCTAATAAAAACGAAGATAAAGCTGATGATAGCAAAGAAAAATGAAATTAGCAAAATTGCTATTACGAACCCAAAGTCTGTCTTGACCAGTAAACTTAAAACGACAGTTATAGGGTTTTGATTTATTCTTTGTAAATTTTGCACTCTACTAAATAATTATTATAGGAATTTAAGTGTTATTATGAAATCTGTTAGAGAAAATTATTTGTCTCTTGTTAGGAGACAGGGATATGAGTTTGTTCCAATTAATTTTTCGTTGTGTCCATATTTGGAAGAAAAGTATAAGAAAGATGTGTGTAATAATATGTCTTATCTTGAAAAATTCAAATTTAGTTATTTAAGTGTAGAAGATATGAAACTAAAAAACAATGACACATCCGTATTCAAAAAATACTTTGATGAGCGAAGAGCTTTATTGTGATTGGTTAAAACCACGACTTAAAAGAGTTATTGATGCGGCTAAGGCTATTAAACCTGATGTATTGATTTTTTATCATACTTGTGGATATGTTGTGCCTTTTATACCACATTTAATAGAAGTTGGAATTGATATTTTAAATCCAATTCAACCCGAATGTATGAATTTTGAGGAGATATATAAAGATTTTGGTAATAAGTTAAGTTTTTCTGGCACCATAGGAACACAGACTACTATGCCTTTCGGAACACCAGAGGATGTGAGAGCACAAGTGTTTAAAAATCTTAATATTGCTGGAGAAAAGGGCGGTCTATTAGTTGAACCTACACATGTTTTAGAGCCTGAGGTACCATGGGAAAATATTGAGGCTTTCATTAAGGCTTGCGAGGATTTTAGCTGTAAGTTTTCTTACCTCGCAAAAGTATAATTAATAAATATTCACATTAAGCACATTGAAAGATTTTATGAAACTATTAAAAAAAAACAAGTAGATGAGGGATGTATTGTATGAAATTTAAAGTTGCTTTTATCGGTGCTGGAAGTGTCGAATTCACAAGGAAGTTGCTCAGTGATTTACTCACGGTGTCGGAGTTTAACGACATCGAGGTTGCATTTACAGACATAAACAAAAAAAATCTTGATATGGTGGCGCAGCTTTGTCAAAGGGATATAATAAAAAACGGGTTGAATATTAAAATTCATTGCACCCTTGATAGACGCGAAGCCCTTAAAGATGCTAAATATGTTATTAACACTGTGCGGGTGGGTATGATTGAAGCATTTCAAAAGGATATTGATGTTGCGTTGCGTTATGGGGTTGACCAATGTGTGGGAGACACACTTTGTGCAGGCGGTATTATGTATGGGCAAAGAGGCATTAATGCTGTGCTTGAATTTTGCAAGGATATAAGAGAGGTTGCAATGCCCGATTGTATTTTACTCAATTATTCAAATCCTAATGCAATGATCACATGGGCTTGCAATAAATACGGCAAAGTGCAAACCATCGGATTATGCCATGGTGTTCAACATAGTCATGCTCAAATTGCAGCTGCTTTGGGAATAGAGCAACAAGATATTGATATTATTTGTGCAGGTATCAATCATCAAACTTGGTATATAAGTGTAAAACATAACGGCGAAGATTTAACGGGCAAAATACTTGAAGCATTTGAGAAAAATGAAGAATTTAACAAGTCAGAAAAAGTCCGAATTGATATGCTTAAATGCTTTGGATATTACTCAACAGAATCTAACGGACATTTATCCGAATATGTTCAATGGTATAGAAAACGTCCGGAGGAGATAAATGACTGGATTTCGCTGAATTATTGGATTAACGGAGAAACAGGTGGATATTTAAGAGTATCAACCGAGGGCAGAAACTGGTTTGATACTGATTTCCCCAACTGGCTCAAAGAAGAGCCAAACGAATTCACTGCAAAAAATAGAAGTATAGAGCATGGTTCATATATAATTGAAAGCCTTGAAACTGGCAGAATATATAGAGGACATTTCAATATTATGAATGAAGGCTGTATCACTAATTTACCGAATGAATGCGTTGTTGAAGTGCCTTGCTATGTGGATGCAAACGGCATATCTCCGTCAAAGATTGGTAATTTGCCACTTGGTTGTGCCGCGGTTTGTAGTCAGTCTATATGGGTGCAAAAGTTAGCCGTTGAAGCTGCCGTTACAGGAGATGATACACTACTGCGTCAGGCTATGATGATGGACCCACTTACCGGTGCAGTATGCAACCCTCCTGAAATATGGCAAATGGTTGACGAATATTTGGTTGAGCAGGCAGAGTGGTTACCACAATATAAAAATTCTATAAAAGTAGCGAAAAAGCGGTTGGACAAAGCAAAAGAAGATGGCACATTTATTTGCAATAAACGCGACTATAAGGGTGCTGCAAGGTTACATACCAAAACAATTGAAGATATGTACAAGGAAAAAGAAGCATAAACCACAAATGTGGCAAATGCAGATAAGGCAATTACAAAAACCATTTTAATTATACCACTTTAAACTAAATATTGCATCGAATTTTAAAAAAAAGACCAAATGTTTGACAACTGCAGAAATTTTTTCGGAAAATTTTAAATTTCTCTTTTCAAATTGTGTGTTTGTGTGTTATAATCCCATCTTTGACACTTGTAAAAGAAAAAAGCCTGCCAATCCCTTGA
>CAZFQD010000166.1:0-3753 GCA_964520885.1 uncultured Oscillospiraceae bacterium
TTTAGACTAAAAAACCGCATAAAATCAAGGTTTTTTGAGTTTCGCAATTGACTATCTATAGTATTATTTTTGGAGGAAAAGTAATGATTTTTTTTAATACAAAGCAAATTAAAGAAATTCTTATTTCAAGTGGATTTAGTAAAGTAGGAATTACTTCATTTGATATTGCAAAAAATAATTTAAAAAGCACAAATAATAAAGAACAAATACCTAATAATGCAAAAAGCATAATAGTAGGGCTAATTCCTTATTTTTCAGATAAAATTAAAGGGCAAAACATTTCAAGCTATGCTGTTTGCAAGGATTATCATTTAATAGCAAAAGAATTTTTAGATAAATCAATTAATGCTTTAAAAGAATTGTTTCCTAACAATAGTTTTGTAGGATTTTGTGATAATTCCCCATTTGACGAAGTTCAAATAGCAGTTAAAAGTGGCTTAGGAGTTAAAGGGAGCAACAATTTGCTTATCACAAAAGAGTTTGGCTCTTATGTGTTTATTAGCGAAATTGTAAGCGATTTAGAATTAATAATAAAAAATCAATATTGCGATTGTGAAAAGTGCTTTGCTTGTGTAAAGGCTTGCCCAAATGGTGCTTTAAGCCTTAAAAAAGACAAGGTTATATTTAAAAAAGAAAATTGTATTTCTTATATTTCACAAAAAAAAGGAGCACTTTCTCAAAAAGAACAACTGTCAATAAAAAAATCAAATTTAATTTGGGGCTGTGATATTTGCATTGATACTTGTCCTCATAACAATAACTTAAAGCCATGTGGTTTAGGATTAGAAAATGATTTATTATATGTTTTAAAAGAAGATGACATAAAAAATTTAAGCAATAGTGAATTTTTACAAAAATATAAGCAAAGAGCATTTTCGTGGAGAGGGAAAGAAACCATTTTTAGAAATATAAAAATATTAGATTAAAAATAGGGGCTGGTTCTAAACCAGCCCATTTTTTATAAGTATTAATATATAAGTTAATTTATTTATTTTTATTTCTAATTTTTATTATCACAAATACAATAATTACTCCCAAAACACCAATTCCAAAAATAAAAACAATAAAAGTTATCGGGTTTTTAAAATCAAACAATGAACTAAAAATTTTAATAAAACCTGTTTTTAAAGTAGAAGTTAAACTATTTACGGTAATTGAAGAAATATCTTGTGAACTAATGTCGGAATTAAATATAGAACTAATTTCTGAACTAACCTCAGAACTTGCTTTTGAAGAAGATGAGGCAATAATAACGGTGCTACTTTTAACAACCGAAATTGTAGGTTTTTTTGAAGAAACTGCTTTTGATGATGAGGAAGATGAATTTGGTAACGGATTAGTTCCTCCACTGGAATTTCCAAGACCGGTATCATAGTTTAAATTAGCAACAGGATATGCAGATATATCCCAACTGTGGTCGGCTTGCATTGTTGCAGAACTTTTTAAAAAGTAGTTATACCTTAGTATTGGAGGACCGCTTGAAGGAATAGGGTCATCCCAAGTAGCATCAATATGATACCAAATACCATTTAAATATACCATATTCCATGCATGAGGTTCCCAGTAAACACCATTAGAACCTTGTGCACTATTTTCATTGCCATATTCATCAGTGCCCACACCTTTAAAAACAATCCTACTTTCAAAACCTGCTTTATCTAATAGCATCCATAAAAGTCCCGCATAGGATTGGCAAATACCTAAGTGAGTAATAACAAGCTGATAAGGGTATGCATTATCATAAGTAGTATCATAACTACTATAATCTACTACAAAATCGTGTAATGCTTTAACCTTTTGATAATTCGTCATAGAAGGAGTTATAACACTATTTACTGTATTTTGAGCAAATGTTTCAACAGATGCTTTTTGCAAAGCAGTTTCTCCATAGGCAAATGTATAATTATTTGTTAGTTTTGTCAAATTAGTTCCTAAAATACTTGCACTTTGGATTATGCTGTTATTTATTTCGGAACTAAAACAAATTGCATTATAGTCATTTCCTGCTTTATTCCTATAATAATTTAGCGGAGTATTTAGACTAAAATAAGGCTCGTCTGGAGAATAACCCACTAATTCACTACCCTCAACTATTACTGAATAAGTACTAATAAAACTCCCATCAATTTCTAATGTTAATGCTTCCGTATTTCTTGCATCAATATTATTCTGGAAAAAACTATTTATCCCATCTATCATTTCTTGACGATTAGTTGGTTCAATTGTATCAGCATTTGCAGTTAAAGCAAATTGAATATTTGAAATTAGAGAAGTAAAAATTAATATAAACAAAAAACAAACTGATAAAAAGCGTTTCATAATAATTCCTCCTAATATTTATTTTAATTTTACACTTTTATAATAAAAAAGTCAAGAAAAGTTAAGATTATAGGAAACCGAACAAACAAAAATCGGGCTACTTTTAGTAGCCCGACATATAGTAAAAAAACTTTTAACAATAAAATATTGAAAACAACTTCTTAATAAAATAATCAAACCCCGCTTTTTGAATATACTCACAAGCCTTAATTGGCAATATACCAACCTCTTTATTTTCTATGGTGAAAATAATTTTTCCTAATGTTTGACCCTTTTCAACCGGTGCTAAAACATCGGGCTGAATTTCAATTTTCTTTTGAATTAGCTTTTCCTTTCCTTTTGAAACCACAATTGAAATTTCTCCACTTGTTTCAACTTTTACCTCTTGCAAAACACCCTTTAACACCTTAACAGGATTTATTACATCCTCATTTTTACCATTGGCAACACTCCAATTAGCAAAACCATAATCTAAAAGTTTTGTAGCATCACTAAATCTATCCTTTGATGTTGGGGAAGCTAAAACTACCGCAATTAACTGCATATTGTTTCTTAAAGCACTTGCAGAAATGCAAAAAAGTGCAGTGCTGGTTGAACCGGTTTTTAAACCATTACAGTCCTTATAAAAACGCACTAATTTATTAGTATTGTCAAGACCAAATTTGCCATTTCTTAAACTATCCATCCAAATAGTAGTGTATGATGTAATTTGTTTATGTTTTAATAATTCTGCTGACATTAAAGCAACATCGTAAGCTGTAGTTGTATGTCCATCGGCATCAAGACCTGAGCAATTTTTAAATGTGGTATTTTTCATACCTAACTCTTGTGCTTTAATATTCATATTTTCTACAAAAGCGGCTTCACTTCCATCAATAAACTCTGCCATCATAACACTTGCATCATTGCCCGAAGCAACGGCAATAGCTTTTAATAGCTCGTCAACTGTCATTTGCTCACCTGCCTCCAAAAACACCTGTGAGCCTCCCATACCTGCGGCAGTTTCGCTGCAAATTACCTTATCTGTCAACTTAATTTTGCCACTTTCAAGTGCCTCCATTATTAAAAGCAAAGTCATAATTTTTGTTATACTTGCAGGAGGCAACTTTTGGTGAGGGTTTTGTTCATATAATACCTGTCCCGTAGAAGCCTCAATTAGAATTGCCGATTTTGCTTTTAAATCAAGGACATTTGAAGACTGTGCACCAAAAACCGAAATTACATTAAATGATAATATTAAACTAAAAACTAATAAAATAGATATAAATTTCTTCATATATTTACCACTCCTTGTTGTAATAAATATATGCGTTAAATGAGTAAATAATGATATTAAAACAAAAATATAAATATCTATTAAAAAATTATGTATTTTATTTTTTTTAGTAAATTCCCAAAGTAAATTCCACAGTGGAAAAAGCGATGGAATTTAGT
>CAZFQD010000167.1:0-3696 GCA_964520885.1 uncultured Oscillospiraceae bacterium
TGAACCTTAGAGGTGGCACATATACATTAGATTCAGCATTGGAACTCACTTCTGCTGATTCAGGAACAAATGGGTATAATGTTATATACCAACGATATGAAAGTGAAGAAGTTATAATTAGCGGAGGTGTTTCAGTAACAGGATGGAGCCTTTATGATGAAGGTAATAATATTTATAGAGCATCTGTAGGAACAGGTTTTTATTCACGGGATTTATTTGTGGATGGTGTGCGTGCTCAAAGAGCAAGAAGCGAAAAAAACCCTGCCGGATTTACATATGATGAAGATCATGGCTTTGAATTACCGGGTTCCGGAACTTATTCCGGTATGGCAAGTTGGGGAAATAAAACCGATATTGAATTGCACCAATCTCAATCATATGGTTGTCCATGGGGTTCGGTTTCCACTATTGCAAGCGGTGCAATTACTATGAAGAATCCTTTCTGGACAGCAAATGTGACTATGGTTGAGAGTAACCTTGGTATGAATTATCCGGAATACATTGAAAATGCGTATGAACTGCTTGATGCTGAAGGTGAGTGGTATCTTAACCGCACAACAGGTTATATTTATTATAAACCTGCTAGCGGACACGATCCAAACAATGATACGATAGTCCTTGGCAAGCTTGAAAAAATTATTGACGGTAATTCCGGCGGTAGTTTAAACAGTATGTTGCATAATGTTAAGTTTATTGCAATTATCTTTGAACATACAACATATTTAGAACCATTAACCAATCAAGGAAGGAACGACCATTATGGCGGTGTTCAGATTCGTATAGATGATCCTGAAGATCCAAGTTATGATGTTCTTACCTATTCCGCTCTTGATTTCAATTTTTCAAAAAATATTTCAATTGAATATTGTGCCGTTATGCATACCGGTGCTTCCGGAATAGGTTTTCGCTTGGGAAGCCAAGACAATATCCTCAATTATAACTATCTTTATGATATTGGCTTAAATGGAATTAATCTTGGGGATATTCACTATCAATTTTATATAGGTGCTGTTACATACGATAATGGGCAAAACGAACTTGGAATGTATGACCGTGCTCCTTCCGATTCAAGATGCATCGTCAGCGGTAATCAAGTTACAAACAATACAATTACAGAAGTAGGTTCCGCAATACCTGCCGCCGTTGGTATTTTTACAGGTTTTGTAAGAGATACACTTATTGACCACAATACTATATATAATCTTCCGTATTCCGGTATATCAGCAGGTTATGGCTGGGGTTATGCAGATTATTTTGTAGATTTTGACACAGCGGCAATAGGAAATAACACAATTACTTACAACCGTATTTATGACCTTATGCATTTGATGTATGATGGTGGAGGTATTTATACACACGGACAAGCTAATGGAACATTAGTTAAATACAATTATGTATATGGGCAACATGAACGATATGCTTTACTTTACATTGATGCAGCCTCTGTAGGTATTACAGCTACCGATAATGTTTTAAGCAGTTATGATGGTGCTTGTGCTGATTGGACTTTGCTTCAAAATTATTATACTGAAGATAAATATTGGATGCAGTCCAATAATAATGATGTGGAATATAACTATTATTCCAGTAATTTAGACATTTACCATACTGCCTCCAGAAATACATTAGCCAATAATATTTGTGTAACCGGCAGTTGGGATGCACATGCAACTGATATTATTTATTGCTCAGGTTCAGGTAATGGAACTGTAACAACAAATAATACCTTACGAGGAGTAAATCTTTCATTAGGTGAAACTGCTTCCGCAAGTGATTATGTAGGTTCTAATACTGCTACAATGGCAATTGACGGGAAAACCAATACATATTGGTATTCTGATGAAACCAGCACTGCATGGCTTGAAGTTAATTTTGGCTCAAACACTACCTTTAATACGACCGTTTTGAAGGAAAACTTAGCAATTGGTCAAAATATAAAGGATTACCAGATACAATATTGGGATGGCGATTCTTGGGAAAATGCTTATGACAGCGATGGTGATAGCCCAAATAGTACCGAAATCAATGTATTTACAGCAGTAACCGCAAGCAAGGTTAGACTTTATATTAGCGATGTAGATGGAACCGGTCCCTCTGTTTTAGAATTTGAAGTATATAATACCACAATTCCGAGTTATTATAAGATATTGAACAGAGCATCTACAACTGCTAATTATCCGGATAATCAAGCCCTTGTAATGTCCCCTTACAATTTATCTGCCGGTGCCACCTCTCTTTGGACTCTTTCTTACCAACAAAGCACTGCCCAAAAGTGGTCAATTGTGTCGTTGGGTTCCGGTGAATATTACATTCAAAATATGTATAGTTATCTCGTTATGACACCCGGAGGATTTGCAACCAGTGAAGGAACAGTACTTTATCAATATGATTGGTCAAATGATGATAGCCAGCATTATCAATTAGTTCCTAACGGAGATGGATATTTCAAAATCAAATCTGCCGAAAGTAGTATGATAGTAACACCATATGGACATTCATATGACATTACATATCTTATCCTGTCGGCTGATGACGGAACTATTGACCAACATTGGGCATTGGATGCTATTCAATAACATTTGATTTATACTCAGAAATAGTTTTATGCCTCGCCACAAGTGGCGAGGCATTTGACTCTTTGTTAAAATATTTCATTACAAAAAATCCCACAAAATTTTCACTCAAATTCTCATAAACTCAAATATTTTGAGTGAAATTCTATTTAAAAAAATTAATCATTTTGGTAAGTTGTAAAATAAAATGACCAAGAAAAAAAGAAAATATGTCCCAGAACGAAAACCTCTGATATAATGTTAAGCAACAAAACCAACATTATGGAGGCAAACAAAATGGGACAAGAAAATAGCAACATAAAAAACAGAAAAGGTAAACACCTAAATTACAAAGAACGAATAAAAATTGAAACCCTATACAAGTTGGGGTTAACCCCAACCTATAAACCTATATAGGAATAATTTTTTTTTATGTTAATTTTGTGCAACAAGAAGTTAGCATTATGTATTTATTTATTGACAATTTTCAAGTATATTAAATAATAGTGAATATATTTAAACATAATCAAGGTTTTTTAACAACTGAAAACTTTTCATAAAATAATTATAAAATAATTATCTCATAAAGTATTTTATTTATTTTACACATAATTGCCAACCTATTATTATGGAGGCGTATTGTTTTGTATAAAAGAATCGCAGTAATATTAGCATTATCTATTTTAATGATATCAAGTTGTTCAAAAATAGATAACATTAATATTTTGGTGTCTTCCAAAGTAGAAGATGTAATATCAGACAAATCAACTAATAATCCCGTCACAACACAAAATATAAATTCAAGCACCACTCCAAATAATTCGGTTATTTCAGTATATTCATCAAATTCGTCAAGTAAAGCGATTTCTTCAAACAATAATTCAAGTAGTACTTCAACTAGTAGCAATGAAAATTCAAGTAGTGCTTCAACCAGTAGCAGAGCTCCAATTAGACCACCCGGTGCAACAGTTCCTTCGCCTATGGCAGAATTAGAAGTTGTTATAAACATTACTCCTCAAATAACTTATGTTCCCCAATATGATTACAGTGCCAATATAAAAGCTATATTTTATACAGGTATGGATTACAAAGGCAATCCTACTCGTGTTTTTGCTTACATAGGATTCCCTACAGGCGACCACCG
>CAZFQD010000168.1:0-3626 GCA_964520885.1 uncultured Oscillospiraceae bacterium
TTTTGGCTGTCAAGGGTTTGTTTCAGAAGTTTTCATAAAAGTTTTTACACTATCGAGCTTCTATGCTTTCTTCCCTTTGGTTGTCGCTTGAAAAACGGGCATAAAGCACAGCTTTTGGGGTAATTCCACGTGCTTTCATAGTATCAATTACTGTCAATTTTTCCACACTCCATTTCTTTCATTATTCTTGATACCATACCGCAAAGTATCTTTTCGGGATGGCTTTCTATAATCTCATCTAAAATTTGTTTTTGCGGTTCTTTAGATTTTTGATTGTAAATTTCCTTTTTTAATATAACTATTTTTTCTATAAAAAACTTCATTTTATCCTCCTGATTATATAGTCTAAGGCACCGTTTCGTCCAATGTGCGAAACGATGCCTTTTTGTTTTGAGCAACAAAAAAGCCAGTTGATTAAAACTGACTTATTAGGTATTATTTAGTTAAGGGGTGTGTGACCATTAGTTTGTAAATATTATAATATAGTTAGCTGTTTGGTTTGTTTTCGTTCAATACATACTATTAAACATAATGTTCAATCACCGGGCGTCCTTGTTTTGATTTCTCTTTCTCTGCCAATCGGATAGCAATTTTAAAATAACTTCTTCCATCTGTTGAGCAGTATAGCTTTTTGGAAAGAACTTTTCGAGTGTATCTTTTTTTAGCCTTATCTGCTCCTTTTGGTTAGCTTTTTCTTCAGTCATAATAGTAAAGATTTTATCTGTATCCAGCTGTCCTTCCTGACTTAATTTTTTAAGGCGTTGTGCCTGTGAAAGTGACGGAGTTGCATCTTCACTTTCAATAGTATAAAGTAAATCCGCCTGTTCTTTTTCGGTCAAGTAGGAAAGTTCCACCGCAGGGCCAAAGGCAATCTGTTTATTATCTACCATATCAAGAAGCTTTGGAAGCAGCTCGGCAAGGCGGATATAACGTTGCACCTGTGTTTTGCTCTCGTTAGATTTTTCTGCAATTATCTCTATAGAAAAATTCTGACCAACTTGGGCAGAATTATTTTTCGGTCTGCCTGGTTGTCTTTTTATTGCTTCCAATTTCATCTTATATGCAAACGCTTTTTCGCTCGGCAGTATACTTTCTCTCTGCATATTAGAATCCACCATAGTAATTGTCGCGGTTTCCTTATCAAGCTCACGTACTGTAACCGACATGGAGGTAAGTCCTGCAAGCTCGCAAGCCATTTTGTGCCTATGCCCAGATACAAGCTCATATCTGGCGTCGTCCTTTTTACGGACAATAGCAGGAATAATAAGACCATTGTCCTTTATACTCTCTACAAGCTCTGCCATAGCCTCATCGTTTACCACCTTAAACGGGTGATTTGGGAAACTATCAATTTTGGATAACGAAACCTCTATAATATCGGGTTTTATTTTTAAAGCTTCCATTGTATTTGGCTTGAATAAATCATCAAGCCCCCCCTAAATCAATTTTTGCTGAACTACTGTTTACCATAAATTATCTCTCCATTTCTTTTTTTGTTTTTTGTTTTGGTTTGTCTAAACCAAGCTCTCGCAGCTTGATTTCTTGATTTTTGCGAATCTGTTCCTTGATTTGCTCTTGCCTTTTTAAGATGTCATCAGCGAGAAAAATATCTCGGCGATATTCCTTCATTTTTGCTGAAATAACATCTCTCTTTGCTTTGAGCTCTGTGATTTTATCGGTATCCTTAGTACCCCTTAGCTTGTTGTAAATTTTATTGCGGCTGTTTTCCAATGACTTTACATCGTTTTTTCTGAGCTCCAAAAATGATAAAAGCTCCTCTATAGTCACAATCTTGTTGTAACAGAGGAGCCTTGTTTGGGAGGAATACTTCTCCATTTTTCTAACTTCCATTCTCATTTCAGGAGAAAGCGGTTTTCGGGTTGTATTTTTGGGTAATATGCCAAGCTCATAACAATAGCGGATATACAGTGCATAAATTCCAGTAAGCTTTTTGACTTTAGTAAAACTACCGTTAAAGGCAAAACTTTTTATCTTCATCGGTTGCTTTGCTTTCGGATAAATGTAAACGTCAAGAATTCTTTTATTAATTGCATTAACAGAATACTGCTCACCAAGCCTTTCAAGCCTTGTAGCTCGTTTGTCGCCCTTAAAGCTAATTGTCCAATATTTGCGGTTTTCGTTAAAATTAATATCATAGCCCAAGTTTCGGAGATATTGACCAACCTGCCTCTGAGATAAGGAATTTGTAATTGCTTTATCAATATCTTCTCTGAAAATATTGTAGCGAGTGGGTTCACCATTCTTTTCCGCAATATGAATATTTCTTGGCGTTTTGGTTGTAGATGGTTTATCAATAACCGAAATTCCATACTCCTTGCAAATTTTATCCGACTGTTTTCTGAAATGCTCAAAATACATCGCATAATTATTGTTAAGTTTTTTACCGTCCACAAAGGACACAGAATTGATGACGAAATGATTATGACAACATGTTGTATTCAAATGTGTACTAACTACAATCTCATATCTATCACCCCAAAGTCGTTTTGCAAGCTCGACACCAATTTCATGTGCCTTGTCGGGTGTAACTTCATCCACTTCAAAGCTCATGTATGCGTGGTAAGCAAGATTGCCGTCTAACTTTCCATAGCGGTGTTTTGTTAGCATCATCTGTGCATAAGCGGTTTTGTCGGCACAGTTAACCCCAGTAACATAAAACTGCTGTTCAGTCTTTTCGCCATTTTTACCATATTCCAAAACATCAAATAGATCACGCATTTCTTCCGGTGTGTAGAATGAGGGGTTTTCTGTTTTTAAGTGGTTTTCCGCATACTCAACTACCCGTTTTAAATTATCCCTCACCGGCCATATTTTTGTTGTCGCCATCCTTACTCCTTTCCGGAAGTATAACTCCCCGTTGTATTGCAAGCATTGCTTGTAAAATTTTTCTCTCTGTTTCTGATGAATAATGCACCTTCATTTCTGCATAAATTTCGCTTAATACCGAAATCAACTTTCCGTATTCCAGCGGCGGCTGTTCCTTTGGTGTATAGCCATTTGCAAGCTTTCGCAGAAATTCTGATATACTCAAACCGCATTTTTTTGCATTTCTTTCAATTAACTTTTTTTCATTTTCTGATGTTCTCACATTAATATGACATTCTCTTTTTCTCAATAAAATCATCTCCTTTTAATTGGGGTCATAGGGGCTTGCCCCTTGAAACAAGTGCAAACTATGCACTTGTTGGGCGGCGTGGCAACACAAAGCCTTTGCTCGTTACAATATAGGAATGTTTCAGCTTCAGGCACTACGCCCATTGAAATCATGGTTTACAAGTGCGGTATAATAGTTGTCTATCGTCGTTGGTGCGTTGTAAAGTGCTGACAAAAGATACGCTCTGATATTGCGAATGTTACTTGGATTTTTCTTCAGCATATCGAGTACATATTCGATATGCTCGAAAGTTAGCTTCATAAAGCGCGACTTTACTACTTCTTTCGGAAAATCATTTCCTGAAATTTGTATGATGTTTTTGGTCGATGACAGCGTATCAACCATTAGGCAAACAAGCTCGTCTATTCTTTCTATCTCGGCAGGGCATCTCTCTGCTAAAATATCATATTCAATGTTTTCTTTAACCATCTCATCAATATCAATCTCATCC
>CAZFQD010000169.1:0-3620 GCA_964520885.1 uncultured Oscillospiraceae bacterium
AAGAGATATGGGAATAAAAAAGAGAGAAATAAAAGCCATTTGAATCTGTTTTTGCATAAAGATTATCATCCTTATATGGTTTTTTACATGGTTGACCATTATATGAATCATCTCTTAAAGCTATTGGGAAATAAACAGATTTATTGACATTTAATAATTTTACCGATATACCAAAGTTCTCAAGAATGATACCTTATAGTGAAATTGAAGCCAATGACTATAATCTTAATATTCCTCGCTATATTGATGGCAGTGAATCAGAAGATTTGCAGGATATAGCGGCTCATTTATTGGGCGGTTTGCCACAGCATGATATTGACGAGTTGTCGTCTTATTGGAGTGTTTTCCCTGCCTTGCAAACTGAGTTATTTGATAGTTTCGGTAGAGATGGTTATTTAAAGTTAAAGATTGCTAAGGACGATATTCGCAAGTCTATTTATAGTAATAGTGAATTTATTGAATATGCAAAGAAAATAGATGGAGCTTTCAAGGCTTGGAAAGATAGTAATTGGACAAAGCTAAATGAAATAAAAAAAGGCGATAACCCGAAAGCTTTTATTGTAGAAATATCAAATGCGTTACTTTTACAGTTTAGCGATATTTCCCTTATAAATAAGTATGATGTATATCAATGCCTAATGTCCTACTGGGAAGAAACTATGCAGGATGATGTTTATGCTATTGCTTTTGACGGTTGGGAATCTGGAAATGATATAGAACGTGAAATGGTAAATAAAAAAGATGGCGCAACAACAGGAAAGATGAAATCCTTTGAGGGACGAGTTATACCTAAAAAGCTTATTATAGATAAATACTTTCCAGAGGAGCAAAGAGCAATTATTCGTTTTGAAAATGAGCGTGACGAGGTTATTCGCCTAATGGACGAGCTAAGAGAGGAGCATGGGGGCGATGAGGGGTTACTTTGTGATGTTATTAATGAGAAGGGCAACATTACTAAAGGCGATTTGATAAAACGAATTAAAGAAATCAAGAACGATAAAGAGTTTGTAGAGGAGCTTGAAATTTTAATGCAATATGAAAAATTGATGGCTAATGAGGCTACCTATAATTCAGCTATTAAAAATGCAGTTGCAGCACTTGACGAGGTTGTATTTGCTCAATATGATGAGCTTAGCATTGAAGAAATAAAAGAGTTTGTTGTAGAAAAAAAATGGTGTGACACTATTTTTGATTCAGTAGATACTATCTATTCAGCAATTTCTCATCGCCTTGCAAATAGAATTGTAGAGCTTGTAGAACGGTATGAGGAAACCTTGCCACATATAGAGGAGCAAGTATCAGAGAATGAAGATAAGGTAAAAACTCATCTTGAAAGGATGGGCTTTTTATGGAAATAAGAGAGGGATATAAGAGGACAGAGGTTGGGGTAATTCCACAGGAGTGGGAGTGCGTTGAGTTAGGTGAATTATGTAAATATATTAATGATGGTACACATAATACCCCCATATATTTTGCAATGGGAATACCATTTTATAGCGTTGAAAATGTTGTTGCTGACAATTTTAAAAATGTAAAATATATTAGCAAAGAAGAACATAATAGGCTAATTAAAAGGTGCTTACCTGAAAAGGGAGATATTCTTTTAACTCGAATTGGTAGTGTAGGTAAAACAAAACTTATTGATTGGGATGTCAATGCTAGTATTTATGTTAGCTTGGCTTTATTAAAAGTTAATGAAGTTGTTAATTCATCTTATTTATACGCCTATACAAAGTCTAACATCTTTGTTAATGAAATTGAAAAAAAAGCCTTGATGAATGCTGTACCACCTAAAATTAACATGGGTGATATTAAATCTGTTTCTATAGCATTACCAAAAGATAAATTTGAGCAACAAGCTATTGCCACTGCATTGTCTGATGTTGATGGGCTTATTAACTCACTCACAAAGTTAATTGACAAAAAGAAAAACATCAAGCAAGGTGCAATGCAGGAATTACTGACCGGCAAAAAAAGGCTTGATGGGTTTAGTGGTGATTGGGTGGAATCCGAACTTGGTCAAATATGTGATATTATTAAAGGGCAACAACTAAATAGAAGCTCATTAAGGGATACAGGTATTTATTATGCATTGAATGGTGGAATAACACCTTCTGGTTACACTGATCAGTGGAATCGAAAAGAAAATACTATTTCCATTAGTGAGGGCGGAGAATCTTGTGGTTTTGTTAATTACAATTCCGAAAAGTTCTGGTGTGGTGGTCATTGTTATACATTAGAAAACATATCAGAAAATATCGACAAGACTTTTTTATTTCAAATATTAAAAACAAACGAAATATTTATTATGGCTTTGAGAATTGGTTCGGGTTTACCAAATGTTCAAAAAAAATCATTAAAAGAGTTCAAAGTAACAATTCCACAAACAATTGAAGAGCAAACGGCAATTGCCGCAGTGCTATCTGATATGGACAATGAAATTGAAGAACTTGAGAAAAAGTTAAGTAAATACAAAGATATAAAACAAGGCATGATGCAGGAGTTGCTAACGGGTAGAATTAGATTGGTTGAAGCTGCTATTGAAGTAAAACCTATTGAAAAAGTTACAACATTTGAAAAACCAAAACAAGGCGGACATACAAAGGAATTTGATGAGGCGGTTGTTGTTTCTGCTATAGTATCAAGATATGCAAGCGAGCAATTCCCTATTGGGGCATTTAGAAGACAAAAATTTGCTTATTTGTTTCATCGCCATTGCGAACAAAAAGCTGAAGGTTATGAGAAATTTGCGGCAGGACCATATAATTATCATACTAAGTATGGCGGAGCTGAAAAGATTGCACAAAGGAATAAATATGTTAAAGAGCATACAAGGGATAAAATAAAAGGCTTTGTAGTGGCTGAAAAATGTCAGCAAGCTATAGATTATTTTTATGAATGGTACGGTAGCGAAATTTTAGAATGGTTAGACCAATTCAAGTTTGTTAAAAAAGAGGAACTCGAGCTCCTCACTACAGTTGATATGGCAATAGTTGATTTAATTCAAGCAAGAAAACCAATTAGTGTGCAAGCAGTAAAACTTATAATACAAAACAGCAAGAAATGGAAAGAAAAGCTTAATAGAGCTATTTTTTCAGATGATAATATCAAGCGTGCTATTGAATGGAGCAATCGACTTTTTGAAAATTAACAGATTATGAATGGAGGTTATGAGATGAGCGGAGTTGGCGAAAGAGAAAGAGTAACGCAAAATCGTATTATTGAGCTTTTCAAATCTAAGCTTGGTTATACCTATATAGGTAATTTGCATGACCAAGACAATTCTAATATTGATGAAAAAAGGCTCAAAAAATACCTTCAAAAGCAAGGATATTCAGATGAACTTATTCGTAGAGCAGTTAATACTCTTGTAGAGGCTTCAAAAAAGCCTGACCTTTATTATGCAAATAAAGATGTTTATTCCCTGCTTCGTTATGGTGCATCAGAGAAAGAAAATGTCTCAGTAAAAAATGAAACTGTTAAATTTATTAACTGGGAAGAGCCGAATAAAAACGATTTTTATTTTGCTGAGGAAGTAACTATTAAGGGCGAACATACAAAACGCCCTGATATTGTGCTGTATATCAACGGTATTGCAGTTTGTGTTATTGAGTTAAAGA
>CAZFQD010000170.1:0-1247 GCA_964520885.1 uncultured Oscillospiraceae bacterium
CTATTTTAATTCAACTGATGAGGAATACACACGTGCTGTAACAAGAAAAGTGTTCGTAGCTGCTGTTGCAAGGGTAATGGAACCCGGTATTAAGTTTGATTGGATGTTGGTTTTAAACGGTGCTACAGGTATTGGCAAAAGCACTATTATTAGAAAACTTGCAGGTGAATGGTTTAATGATTCTTTAAGATTATCAGATGCCAAAGATAAGACTGCGGCAGAAAAGCTACAAGGCTATTGGATACTTGAAATTGGCGAACTTGCTGGTATGAGTAAGGTTGAAGAGAATATATTAAAAAACTTCTTATCCAGTCAAAACGATATTTACAGAGCAAGTTTTGGAAAGCGTGCAACACCGCACCCGCGTCAATGTGTTTTTATTGGGACAACCAATGAAGACAGAGGTTATTTGCGAGATACTACTGGAAACCGACGGTTCTGGCCACTTAGGGTATATGAAACGAATAAAAAAGCTTGGAATATAGGCGAAGATGAAGTAAAGCAATTTTGGGCAGAAGCAATGACTTATTATGAACTGAATGAACCCTTACAACTCTCACCGGAACTTGAAAAAAGAGCTAACGATTTACAAAGTGATGCAATGGAAGTGGATGACCGACAAGGCGTAATTGAAAGCTACTTGAAAATATTATTACCAGATGATTGGTACGATTATGATATTTATAAGCGCAGGGATTATATTAGTGGATTTTATAGCGACGATTCTATTATTGCGAAAGGTACTAAGCAAAGGTTAACGGTGTCAGTTATAGAAATATGGTGCGAGGCTTTTGGTAAAAATAAGGCGAATTTAGAAAGGTATAAGTCGTTTGAAATCACAAAAATGCTACGCAGAATTCCAAATTGGATTCAGGATTCAAAACCACATTGGGACAAAGTATATGGAAGCACAAGGGTTTTCAAGTGTATAGATTTTTAGTAAGGTCTTTGTAAGGGGTTTGGTAAGGTCTTTAAAGCCTTGTGAATACTACTTTTTAGCTCTTAACTAACTAAATAACAAAGATATATATAGTTTTATAAATATATACATAATAAGAAATTAGTGCACCTACATATATGCATATACATATAGCGCGTAAGGGAAATTTTTGGTTTTTAGTAATGAAATACACTTGAAACCCTTACAAACACTATATTTTATGACCTTACTAAAAATTTGTAGTTTGTAAGTTTGGTATGAAGGAGAAAATAAGAAATGTTAGAAAAGCAGATAGAAAGCCATTTAA
>CAZFQD010000170.1:1347-3578 GCA_964520885.1 uncultured Oscillospiraceae bacterium
ATTAATAGAAAAGCTGATATTTATATTATCAATCGTGAAAATGTGGCTTGGTTAGTAAAACACTTTGGTGCAGGCTTTCCCTACGATATGGTTGTCCTTGATGAGCTGTCCAGTTTTAAAAGCTCAACTTCTGAAAGGTTTAAATCAATGAAAATGGTTAGACCTTACATAAAACGCATAGTAGGACTTACAGGAACACCAGCACCAAATGGACTTATTGACCTTTGGTCACAGCTATACTTACTTGATAAAGGCGAGAGGCTTGGCAGATTTATTGGCAAGTATAGGAAAGATTACTTTTCAAGTTTTACATTGCCGGGAAGTAATATTGCTATTAATTATAAGCCACTTGCTGGAGCTGAGCAGGCTATATATGACAAGTTAAGCGATATCTGCGTAAGCATGAAAGCTTCTGACCATATTAAAATGCCTGATAGGATTGACAACTTTGTAGTTGTAAACCTAAGTGAAAGTGAAAAAAAGTTTTACTTACAACTTGAACGTGATGCACTTCTACCTTTTGCAACTGGAGATATTGATGCAGTTAATGCGGCAGTGCTTACAGGAAAATTACTTCAAATGGCAAATGGTGCAGTATATGACGAGAACGGTGGAATAAAGCACATACACGATAGGAAGCTTGAGGCTTTAGAAGATTTAATAGAAAGTGCAAATGGCAAGCCAGTTCTTATCTTTTATAACTTTAAGCACGATAAAGACAGAATAGCAAAACGCTTTAATGCAGTTGATTTAAGAAGTAGCGAAAGTTGTAATGCTTGGAATGATGGCAAAATACTTATTGCAATGGCACAGCCGGCAAGTGTTGGACATGGTTTAAACCTTCAAGCAGGTGGCAACATTATAATTTGGTTTGGTCTTAACTGGAGCTTGGAGCTATATCTGCAAGCCAATGCAAGACTATGGCGACAGGGTCAGAAAAATACAGTAGTAGTTCATCACATTGTTACCAAAGGAACTATGGATGAAAGTGTTATTGTAGCTATTAGAAAAAAAGAAAAAGGTCAAGCAGAACTTATACAGGCTTTAAAAGCAAGAATTGGAGGTGTAAGTCATGACTAAAAAAGAGTTATCGCAGTTATATTACTTAAATCGTGAAATTGAAGAACAGCAACGCAGGCTTAAAGAGCTTGAGGATATTGCTACTTCTTGCACATCAAAAATAACCGGTATGCCAAAAATAAATGGAATAACTGATAAAGTTGGTAAATATGTAGCGGAGATAGCAGACCTTAAAGGGTTATTAGATTTAAACTTAAAGAAATGCTTTTATGAGTTGCACAGGCTCAATCGCTACATACAAGAAGTTGAAGATAGCCAAATGAGAATGATACTTTCTCTTAGGTATATTAATGGTTTGAGTTGGGATCAGGTAGCGGCAAGTATTAGTATTTATGCGAGTGAGGACAGTGTTAAGCAGGCTGCACACAGATATTTAAAAAAATAATCAATAAATTTGAAAAAAGTTTTAAAATGTCACACATGTCACGAATAGATGTGCTATAATAGTATTGTAGAAGATTATATAAAACGGTGAAGCCCTTGGAGTACTAAACTCTGGGGGCTTTTCTTATGCCCGAAAGGCGGTGTTCCCTTTGCCATATAAACCAAAGAAGCCTTGCTCAAAGCCCGGCTGTCCAGAGCTAACCCACAAACAATACTGTGAAAAACATACCAAAGAAGCAAACAGTAACTACAATAAATTTATGCGGGACCCCTTGACTAAAAAAAGATATGGCAGAGATTGGAAACGCATTCGTGATAGATATATTAAAGCTCATCCTTTGTGTGAGGAATGCAAGAAGGCTGGTAGGTTGATACCCGCCAATGAAGTGCATCATATTTTGCCACTGAGTAAAGGTGGCGACCACAGTGAGAACAACCTTATGAGTTTATGCACCAGTTGCCACAGCACTATTACTGCAAAAGATGGCGACCGTTGGTCAAGGAAGCACTGACTATTATGCAGAAGAGGTTAGGTGTGAATTTTTAACCTAACCACCTTAAAGAGGTTAAGGCTAAAATGTTGCCCTGACCAACTTAAACAGAGGTTAGGTCCAAAATGTTGCCCTGACCAACTTAAACAGAGGTTAGGTCCAAAATGTTGACCTGACCTCCCGGTAGGGGGGGTAAAAATCCTCAAACCCCTTGCAAATGGCAACGGGCAAGGGCTACGCGTGAGAAAAGCCAAAACCATACGGAAAATCAAAGAG
>CAZFQD010000171.1:0-3576 GCA_964520885.1 uncultured Oscillospiraceae bacterium
AACAAGATGCAGATGATTTTAAAACAAAAGCATTTGAAACATTTAATGAAATTGGAACTGAGCAAGCAAAGTCTGCAAATGATGAACAACCAGTTGAGATGTTTTTAACAGCATTAAGAGAAATATTGATGACAAATCAAAAACGAATTGTTGACCTAAATGCAAATCCTACTTATGAAGCTTGGGAAACATTTAATTCTATTGGTTTTGAAGATAAACAATATTATTATCTGCTTTGTGGTGAAACAAGGTCGGCAGTGCTTGATTATTATAGAAGACAAAACAGAACTTTCCCAGTATCAAGCAAAAGGCTTTATAGAGATATGTATAACTGTGGAATGTTAATTAGAAAAGATGGGGAAAGTGAAAATACATATACTGAAAAATTTTGCGGTATGGGAGTGTCTGTAAGGATATTTAAGCTTACTAAGCGATCAGTTGATTTTAATGTTTCAGGAATGAAACCGCTTGTTACAAAGCAGTAGATTTAAATAATGAAAAGAAAACAATTATTATATATAATAATTGGTAATATATGGTAGGCGGGGTATAAAGGCTGTCCCTAAAATCCTCTGTAACGGGCTGTGGGTAGCGTGTGAGAAAAGCCAATTTCAAGTTTAAAAATCAAGTTTAGCCTGAAACCCTTGCAAATACTACATTGTTATTTTTGGGAAACTCAAAAAACTTGATTAAATGACAGAAAAACTTGAAAAAAATACAGCAAAACTTGAAAAAAACACAGCAAAACTTGAAAAAAATAATCTACTTTATTATTAAAAAAACATCAAAAAACTTTGAAAAAGCCAATTTGGCAAAACTCGAAAAACAGTAGGTCTATAATATGGCGTTTTGCTATATTACAAATACGCTATGTTATCTTTAAAAGGAGAAAATATGGAATTCACAGGTTTAGAAATTATAGAACTCATACAAAATGGCAATCAAAATTTAATATGTAAATCCTTGTCGGATAAATATATTCCACCAAGCAAGAGATATAAATCCTTTAAGGCGACATATAAGCCCTTTGCTAAATTCACTGTTAGTAGAAAGTGTGCAGAGTATTATGAGAAATGCCTTGAAGCAGTTAAAGATGAGAAGTTATTAGGGCAAATAATTTTCTGTAATGATTATCATCATATACCGCCGGCAATATCGTTCATAAGGTTTTACAATAAAGAGTTACCTGGAAAAGATGAAAATTTTAATATAGATGATTATGTTAAAAAGAGCATAGGAGCATTTTGGGGTTTTGTTTTTAAAAGTATAATGGGCTATACCATTCAAAAAAGTGGTCGTGTTAATAATTGCTTTGGGATTAAAACAGCAACATTTTATTCAAAAGAATAGCAACCCTACTATATACAGTTTCAATATATATTAAAATCGTATATATTATAAAAAATCTAAAAATCAAAAATTATCATTGAAAGGCGTGAATGAAATGGCAAACGGACATGGAGGGGCAAGAAACACTTCTGGAAGGAAAAGAAAACCTTTGTCAGAAGCAATACTTGACGGCACAAGAAAGTCAAGACTTAAAATAACAAAGTTTGAGGGCGTGGATTTGGTAGATGAAACAACTCCGACTATTCCAGAGATAAACGAACATCTAAAAGCGGTGCAAAAAGATGGCGAGGTTTTACTCGCTGAAATGTTTTTCAATCGCATATATTTGTGGTTGGTGGCTCGTAAATGTGAAAAGTTAATTGAGGATGACTACCTTCAACGATTTGCAATGCAGCAAGCAGTATATTGGCAAGTAATACCTGAGAATGTTGCAAAGCGAGTTATGCCGCCAAAGGTTGCACGAACAGAAGCAAAATATCTTGATGAAAAGCAAACAGCAAAATTAATAGAACTGTTAATAAATGCACCTCATCAATATAGAACAATGATATTACTTTTTATATACAGTGGGCTAAGACGAGGGGAACTTTGTGGCTTAGAATGGAAGGATATTAATTTTGAAAATAATATGCTAAGTATAGTAAGGTCAAGTCAATATCTACCCAGGATAGGGATATTTACAAAAGAGCCTAAAACGGAAAGTTCAAAAAGGGCAATAAAGCTTTCAAACAGTGCAATATTAATGCTAAAAGAGTTTAAGCGGTGGCAATTGGGGCAAAGGCTTAAAATGGGCGACAACTGGATTGACACGGATAGAATATTTACAAAAGTAAATGGCAACCCTATCCACCCAGATACCATATCGGGTTGGTTTAGGGATTTTGTGAAGAGAAATAATTTGCCAAATATATGTGTTCATTCACTTAGACACACCAACATTACTCTGCTGATTTCAGCAGGGATACCAATCCCCACTGTATCTAAAAGGGCGGGGCACAGCAATCCGAGTGTAACAACAATGATATATTCCCACGCAATCAAATCCCTTGATGAGAGGGCGGCGGAGGCGTTGGATGAGATTGTGATGGGGGTTTGATGAGTGAATTGGATAAAAGTAGCATAATCTTGTTTGTCCTCGAGTAAAAAAAGCTTAAAATTAGCACCAAGTCAGCCGCACGCAAGGGGTTAACCTTTATTTTGGATAGTCAAATAGTAAAATTGGATTAGGACGGGAGATCAAAGTTAAAAAATTATAACCTCATCTCGCTCATCGCATTTACTTAACACAATTTGAATAGACAAAAGGCAAGGTTCGAGACACGGAAAATGTAATATGCTGGAAATTTAAGAAATCAAGAGATATTATTACGAATCACTGTCTCTTTTAAGTAGGAGGGCTCATTTATTGGTTTTGACAACTTGCAAATTTCACACATCTATAAACCAAAGCTCACAACGGTTTGTCAGCCAATTAAAAAGATTGCCGAATCCTCAACCAATATCTTGATAGACCGACTGAATAAAAAACTTCCACCGGAACAATTTGTCCGAAAATTAGATGCCACTTTGGTTTATGGAGATTCTGTAATAATGATTTGATTCATACTATAATCGGACTTTCGAATACGCAAGTCCTCTTTTTCCCCTAATTTTATCAAAATTACTGATATTGGCTTGTATTTGGCGATTTAACAGCGAAACGTTTCAATATATAAATTATAGCATATTATACTTATATTGTTTACAATATTTATTGTAATTATACATTTATATTTATATTTTGTCATTTTTTTTGTAAAAACGCTTGCATGTTAAAATATATTGTGCTATTATTTAATTAATTCCTTATTATTTTTTGTCACTATCGCGAAACGTTATTCTTGACCATACAGAAACAAAGGGGTATTTATATATTTATCGTTCGGACACTAAAAAAAATCACCATTCGTTTAACAGTAAAACCGGCTATCTTGAAGTTGATTATAAAAATTGGATATCAAAACAAGATATTGTTTATAACCGCCCGATAAATGATCCTCCCGATGCCGTCGCCGCCTCAAGACTCGGTCTTGGGGACACAGCCTATGACGGAATTAACTTGATGTGTCTGAATCACCAAATTCGCACATCCGGTTTTCATATAGATAATAATGATAGTTACAATGAAGCTACATATTACCTCTTATCATTCCAACTAAACAAAACGTTTCGTATATAAAACGAATT
>CAZFQD010000172.1:0-3518 GCA_964520885.1 uncultured Oscillospiraceae bacterium
TTTTGGCTGTCAAGGGTTTGTTTCAGAAGTTTTCATAAAAGTTTTTACACTATCGTTTAACAGTAACAATTGTTCTGTCCACTTTATCTTTATTATGTATATCTATTTCTATTCTTGATGTTATAGGAGACTTTTTATTATCAACTGAAATTAATTTTAAATAAGCATTATTGTGAAAATCTCTTGACTGAAAACCGGCAACCTCAATCTGCTTAACAAGTCCCAAATCGTAAGCATCCACCGCATCCAATTTATATACCAAATTGTGTTTTTCAATATGGGTAGCGGAATATCTTATTGTGCAAAGAGGGTTTAAAGATTTTATGGCTTCTTTAGCCTTTGGCGTATTATCCACTGATTGTGGTTCATCAATAATTACAAATGGGTTAGTTTCACGAATTAATTCAATTGGTTTCATTCCGTTTAACTTATCATTTGCCCTATGAATAATGTTAGATTTGTTTTCCTTTGTTGGGTCATCAAAACTCTTTCTAAAAGCGTCAATATTAATAACCATAATTTGAATATTATCGGATACTGCAAAATTACGCACTTGCTCTAACTTTTCACTATCATAAATAAAATACTCATATATGGTATTATCATATAACCCCTTAAAATGTTCTGCTGTAATTTGAAGAGATTTATATACACCCTCTTTAATAGCAATTGAGGGAACAACAATAATAAATTTACAAAACCCATAATTTTTATGCAGTTCAAAAATAGTTCTTAAATAAATATAGGTTTTGCCTGTTCCTGTTTCCATCTCAACATCAAAATCATATTTTAAATTCTTTAATTCTTTTGTTTGTAATATTCCGTTATTTAATTGAATTTCATTTAAATTTTTTAGTATTTCAGTTTCATCAAGTTCTAATTTATTGCCAACACCATTTTCAGTATCATAAATTCCTACCTGCCCTGCATAAGCCAAAACGGTAAAATTTGATTGCATAGGAGTTTGCCCTCTAAATAAATATTTAATAGAGGAAATGGCTTGCTCCTGATATTTTAAATTAGCATCAAATTTTAGTTTCATTCAATTTCTTCCTTTTTAGCGTTGTGATTTTTTGCATTTAGAGGAGTAATTACTTTTTTGCCGGTTTGTTGCTCAATTTCTATGCGTGCGTTTCCAGCGACTTGTCCGCCTTTTTTGGCAATATACTTGCTTTCATCAACTGTTTTTGGCTTTTCAGCCTTTGATATTTCTGTTGTAGTTGCTTCGGCAAGCATATTTAAGATTAGTTCAATATTTGTCATATTATCTCTTAAATTTTCTTTTTTCAAATCTTTTAGGGCTTTATATTCTCTTGTTGTAATTCCTGCCCATGGTTTTGTTATTTCATCAGTTAATATTGCATAGTCAAGACCTTTTTTAGCACCACTTTTGTCCCATTCATCAGTTAGTTCTTTTCTAATCTCAATAGTTTTTAGCCTTTGGTTTATCCAATTAACAGAGTAGCCTTTTTTAAGATAAGTTTGTAAAGCTCTATCTATTGCAAGCTCTGGGTCAGCGGTTTCATCAATTCTTTCACTGCCAATCTTAGCAAGCCACATTTTAAATGGCTCTGCTTTTTTTGAAGGTATAGATTGAATTAAACGCAAAAGTTGCTCTGTATCCGCAACATCTGTTTTGTAATATTTACCATCAGAAGACAGCATTTTCAGTTGGTTACATTCTGTAACCAACTGACTTCCTTCTTTTTTTAATCTGTTTTTAAGCACTTTCCAATAATTTCTTCCGTCAGTGCTATCAGTCAAAACCTCGCAAACATCTGTAATAGAAAAAAACCATTTTTCTTTTTCGCTGTCCCAATGGGTTCTGATTTTCTTTTGGTTAAATAGTTTTATAGATTTTTCTTTATCCATATCCATACCTCTCTAAACTGTCACAAACTCTTCAACGCCTGCACTTTTTAAAATTTCTTTTACATTGGTTTTACTGCTGTCATCTTTAAAGCCATTGTCTTTAAAGACTACACGCATTTCATCAATAGAATTATCCTTTTTATACTGAACAATAAATTTTGCTATCTCGGTTGAAATATTTTCACTTAAACATATAACCAATTTACCGTTATCAACTAAGTAAATCGTGCATTGAGAATTGGGCATTGTTAATTGCTTGACCGGTAAGTCAAGCGGTAGTCCGTATTTTAGCATAATTTCATAGACCACATCAAGTTCGGTGCGGTCATCAATAAAGTTTCCTATACTTTCATATAATGAATTTTCCAAATTTTCATAATCGGGGTTCCATTTTTTTATATTAGAGCTATCAAGTTTTAAAACTTTAAAACCAATATCCAGTTTTTGTAGGGGCGAACAGTGTTCGCCCGTTTCCATTTCAATTTGTTGCGTGTCTTTCGGGCGAACACTGTTCGCCCCTACAATTTTTTCCCCTGCTCGTCTTATGCGTTCTTTTCCTATTTCGCAAATATTTTTATAACCTGCTTTATATGCTTCGTCCTTTTCATCGGTTGACTCCGGTAGTTGAACCATAATAAATTTACGGTTGCCGCCGTCTTCAGCGTTTAATTGCATAACTGCATGAGCAGTTGTGGCTGAGCCAGAAAAGAAGTCGAGAATAATATCATTTTTTTTGCAATTAGCTATATTTATAATTCTTCTTAAAAGATCTACTGGCTTTGGATAATCAAATATTTTTTCATCAAATAATTCTTTTAAAAGCGAGGCTCCTGTTAAATTAGATATATCGTCAATTATTGTAGTAAATAACTTTGACTTTGGATTGTCATCAGTAGGCTCAAATATTTTTTCATATGCTATCCATTCATTATTCCGTTTTTTAAATTCTACTCGTCCACTTGAAATTTCTTCTTTCATTTTTGTTTGTGACCAACGCCAACAACTTTCTTCATTTTCAGATAGCATAGGATAATGTTCATTGCCATCAGGATCTATAATTGCATAAAACAAATTTGGTCTATCACTTCGTTTGCTGTTTTCTCCCCATTTTCTAAGCAATTGAGTTTTATATTTTAATTGTTTCTCTTCATCGTAAAATGGATAAACTTCATTTTCTTTAATCTCTTCTCCAGAAATAAAATCTCCAATGTTTTTTGAATAACATAAAATATATTCGTGAACAATTGCATAATATTTACTGTCTTGTCTTCCTCCGCTACCTTTACGAATAAAATTACAAATAAAGTTTTCCTCACCAAATACTTCATGGCAAATTTTCTTTAGGTTATCTATTTCAACATCATTAATACTAATAAATATTACTCCGTCATCAGTTAGCAAATTTCTTGCTAATCTTAGTCGTGGATACATCATATTAAGCCAATTTGTGTGGTATCGTCCGTTTGTATCGCTATTATTGCCTAATTTTCGCCCCTCATTATCTGTTTGCCCTGTTAATTCTAAATAGTTTTGCAAATTATCCTTATAATCATCAGAGTAAACAAAGTCATTACCAGTATTATATGGAGGGTCAATATATATCATTTTAATTTTATTGTGATAACTTTTTTGCAGTAGTTTTAAAA
>CAZFQD010000173.1:0-3502 GCA_964520885.1 uncultured Oscillospiraceae bacterium
TTGGCTGTCAAGGGTTTGTTTCAGAAGTTTTCATAAAAGTTTTTACACTATCTTTTTTAATGCACAAAATAACAATGGTTATATTAGATAGTTAATTTGCGATTATTAATTTCATTATGTGCTAATTAACACTAAAAGTAAATAACAATTTTTGCTTTTTCATTTATCATATTTTAAGACTTATTATGGTTTAATATTAATGTCAACAGGGCCATTATGTGTGACAGTAATTGTATATCCATCACCATTCCAAGTTGTTACGACACTCCCGCCAACTGATGTTATGTTTGAGGATTTACTTAATCCATCTACCGTTATTGATGTAACTCTCGTAGTAGTTGCATATTCGCAATCAGGATCCACATATTCAGTTAAAAATGTTGCTGCGGTATATTCTTCGTTGTCCCAAATTGCTGTATCTGTATCAATTGTATAATTATTAACATGCAGAGAAATACCATCATTTATTTCACGAGCATAAATATATGAATGAGGTTTAACAGTTCCTGATAATATATAATAACCCTGAGACATATTTACACCACCAAAAGTAGTATCGGTGTTGGTATTCTCATATGGATTTGTAATAAACCAGGTTCTGCCCGAATTCATAGCACATGAAGTACCTGTTGGATTTTCTGTATAAAGACCCTCAAAATATGTAACCTTATTTCCAGGCATAGTACCACTCTCTATAATCGTATCGAATGTATCCTCTCCTTCAGTTTCCCCCAAATTCGGTATTATAGGTATACCAAAAAATCGTCCTGTAGATGGCAAAAATTCAGCAGAACAATCATTTGTTGATACCCAACTTTCTGTATGTTCATCTAAGCCATATAAATCCATAAATAAATTTTCTCCCGGTAATGCAAGTGGTGTAGCTGTCCAGTCATCAGCATAATAAGCAACCTTTATTTTAGAAATCACCTGTTCACGGGTTGGAATTACTTTCTCTTTAATAGCAAGATCATGGAGAGGTGCAATGACCTTTGTAAAAGCAGGAACTAATGTATCATCATATTCAATTAAGCGGTCAGAGTTTTCAAAACTAAATACACATGCTCCGTGTGACATAGCCAAACCAACCATCTGACCAATTAAGGCATCCGGAATACTGTATCTTGATTTTTCCATAGAAGCACCATGTTGTAATCCTCCTGAAGCCGTATAAAGATCTTCAAATCCGTTTTCCCACCACCAAAAGTCTTCACTGTTAATTCCCCATGCATTAATCAAGCCAGTTGTCCAGAATCCTTCAATAATAGATTGGGTTAAGAAATATTGTCCCGCTCCATTCATTTTATTTACCATAATAATATCATCTTTATAATCATCAATGGCTGCAAAAATATCAGAATCATCTCCAGCTTTTGCAAAAACATTTTTGCGATCAGTATAACCCATATCCTCCCAAATAAATAGTGCATCATGTCCGGCACATTCCTCTATAGTATCTATGATGCGAGTTTCTTGTGTTGATGTTAATCCGGCACAGCTTTGCTCAACAAAAGATACTCCAATAATATTGTCATATGTACTCAGCCAAGTATGTAAGGTCGCAATAGGTATTACCATTGACCCTTCGCAACTATTATAATTTTCCCCCTGCACTATGACCGGTATATTAGCTGTTTCAAAAGCTTGCAATTCATTTGTAGTAACTGTTTCGCCGTTAACCCACATTGCAGAATATGGTTTTAACTCATCAGGAACCCTTAACCAGTCGGAACCTTTAAAGGTAAAAAGAGGATTATCTGATGATACTATTCTCGGACGCATATCATTAATGCCAACGCTGATTGCACCAGACATATCATAATTTGTGAATTTTAAAGCATCTGTAAAAACAGTACCCCAAATAGTATCTTCATTTAATGCTTGGTTAAATTCAAAAACAATTCTGTTAATATCATCATAATATAAATATGAAGACTTTTATAAGGTATTTGTCTTCAAAAAAACTAATAGTTTTCTACTACAACAAATGCAAAAAACAAATGACTGATATTAGTATAAATGGTTAAATAAATTTTAATATTAAAATTGTATATTTCATTAGGTATTCATCCTAATATATTTATGATTGCCCCATATAGTTTCTCCAAATCCATTATATATTATATCCTCACTGAATATTGCTTTACCTTCTTCTATTTTTGCTTTAATTAAACAAAGACTATATTCTCCTTTTTCATAGTTAAAATCTATGCCGTTATCATCATATAGTGTGAATTCCCCTTGCTTTGTACCATAATATCTTATCTCAATGTCTTCACCAATAAACAGCGGAATAATTCCGCCGTCTTTTACAAAAAGAGGTATCTTATCTAAAGGACATTCAAAGTTTTCTAATAAACTTGTTTCTATCTTTACACCAGTATAAAAATCAAACCAATCTCCACCCGGAAAAATAATTGATCTGCTCTTTTGTTCTGGAGCCATTGGGGCTACCATAATAGAGTCCCCAAAAAGAAACTGATCTTTGACTCCTTCAGATATTTGCTTTGGATATGGATTTTCGTTATCATTGAGTACTCCCCGAGTAACAGTAAATAAATCCCTTAAATCATAATCAAGATGCAATGCACGAAACGGTGGAACACCTTCAAAAAAGTACTTAGCAAAAGCTGAATATAAATATGGTAAAAAGATTTTTCTCATATTCATAACATCTTTTATAATATCTTTTACATCTTCAAATGACCATGGCTTAAGCCCTGTAAACCAAGCATCAAGCATTGCTATCGGTGAAAAACAAACAAGTTGAAATCTTCTAACCCATTCCTCAGATGTATCGGCTGAACGCACTTCCGGAACCCATAATTGCCCTATAAAGGAGGAGTTGATAAGTCCGGTAAGAAATTCATCAAATTTATAGCAATCACTGTAGATAACATAAGGGTAGGCAGATGATCCGCTATTTGATGCCCTAATAAGTCCATATGTTCTAATGTCATTTTCTCGCATAAGTTCATCGATTGTTTTTTGAAGTAATAATGGATATAATTGTCGCATCTCTATTCCTGTAACCCCTGATGGAAATTCTGCATGGTCTGGCCATAGATAAAAGTCAAATCCATCACATTCATCAAGTTTATATCCGGATACTCCGTTTTTAATATGTTCCTCTTTATGGTGGCTTTTTAATATCTCTCGTGTTTTTGAAAGTGTATAATCAGGCACCAATCCCCCCCATACAAGATGACTGCCACTAAAAGGTTTCATTTCTTCATATAAATGTGATTTTGGTGATATATAAGGATCCTCCCAAAGGTTTATATGCACTTCCATTTCCTTCATCTTTTTGCAAAAACGCAAAGGGTCTGGAAAACGGGTTTTATCCCAATCATATGTACATGGATATGAGGCACTTTGCCAACCAGGCTCAAGACCGATTACATCTATAGGATATCCTCGTCTATGAAATTCTTCAACCTCTTCAATTACCATCTCTTCATTCGCATTCGTCTGCATACGGTGCCATGTTCCCCGTCCCCTT
>CAZFQD010000174.1:0-3497 GCA_964520885.1 uncultured Oscillospiraceae bacterium
TATCTGTTTCTGAGGGAATAAGGCAAAATTTAGATAATCAAAAAGATGAATTTATAAAAACATTTTTTTCTACTATACAGTTATGTTTTGCAGGTAATGACACTGAGGGGCTTCGCATCGGGGTTATTGCAACCTCAGAAAAGCAATATATTGAATGGAAAGAAGACGAAAAAGCAAATGATACTCTTTCTCTATTTATTAAAGCTCAAAGCGAAAATGAGGGTTATAAAATTGACCGTCATTTAATCAGCCTTTGCCAAAAAGAACGATTGCTTGACATTTTATATAATTTTATTGTGTTTGACAGTGGTAATAAGAAGTTTTGCCGCCATAATCAGTATTTTGGTGTGCTTGCGGCAAGACAAAGAATCAAGGCTAAAGAGGGCGGTATCATTTGGCATACACAAGGTAGCGGTAAGAGCTTAACAATGGTATGGCTATCAAGATGGATTAAAGAAAATAACCCAGAAGCAAGAGTGCTGATTGTAACCGATAGAGATGAGCTTGACGACCAAATTGAAAATAAGGTTTTTGGTGCAGATGGTGTTGGTGATGAAATATACCGCACAAAAAGTTGTGAGGACTTAATAAAAAAACTAAATAAAACAACTCCAAGAGTTATATGCTCGCTTGTTCACAAGTTTGGTAGAAGCAATGGTGATGAAGATAAGGCGTATGATAGCTATATTGAACAGCTGAAAGCCAGCCTGCCACCTAATTTCAAAGCCAAAGGTGAATTTTTCATCTTTGTTGATGAGTGCCATAGAACACAGTCTGGTAAGTTACACAAAGCCATGACAACCATATTACCCGATGCAGTTTTTATAGGTTTTACAGGTACGCCACTTTTAAGTAAAGATGAAATGCGAAAGCGTGGAATAAAGAGTAGCATTGAGATTTTTGGTACATATATTCACACCTACAAATATACTGAAGCTGTAGCCGATAAGGTCGTTTTAGACCTTAGATATGAAGCAAGAGATATTCCGCAGGGAGTTGTATCTCAGGATAAAATAGATTTATGGTTTGAAACTAAAACAAGAGGACTCACTGAGATTTCAAAGGCTCAGCTTAAAAAACGCTGGGGAACACTCAAAGAAGTTTATAGTTCTGAAGCAAGGCTTTCAAAAATTGTTTTGGATATCATATTTGATATGGATATGAAAGATAGACTTAATAATGGTAGAGGTAATGCTATTTTAGTTGCGACGAGTATTTACGAGGCGTGCAAGTACTACAAGCTGTTTATTGATTATGGTTTTACTAAATGTGCCATTATAACATCTTTTTCTGCTGATGTATCTGAAATTAAAGGTGAGGGGGCAGCTAAAACAGAAAATATTTTCAAGTATGATGAATATAAAAAAATGCTTAATGGCAAAGATATAGAAATCTTTGAAAAAGAAACAAAAGAAAAGTTTTTAAATGAGCCTGGCCAAATGAAGCTCCTTATTGTTGTTGACAAGCTTCTGACTGGTTTTGACGCACCAAGTGCAACTTATCTTTATATTGATAAATCAATGCGTGACCACGGGCTATTTCAAGCTATATGCAGGGTAAATCGTCTTGATGGTGATGATAAGGAATATGGGTATATAATTGACTATATGGACTTGTTTAAGAGCCTTGAAAAAGCTGTTTCTGATTATACTTCTGAAGCTTTTGATAGTTTTGAAAAGGAAGATATATCAGGACTTCTAAAGAATAGAATTACTGAAGCAAAAAATCATCTTGATGAATTACTCGAAAGCCTTAGGGCTTTATGCGAGCCGGTAGTGTTGCCTCGCACCACACTTGATTTTATAAAATATTTCTGCTTTGAAAAAGATGGGGATTTGGATGAATTGGAGGAAAACCAGCCAAAAAGATTATCGCTTTATAGGTTTACCGCTTCATTGCTTCGTGCATTTGCTGATGTTGTGGGCAATCTTGAGGAACTTAGTTTTACATCAAAGCAGATAGAAGAAATTAAGGCTGAGGTTGTTTATTTTGAAAAAGTTAGAGATGAAATAAAACTTGCAAGTGGAGACTATATTGACCTCAAAAAATATGAAGCTGATATGCGATATCTAATTGATAACTATATCAGTGCTGGCGAGAGTGAAAAATTATCGGCATTTGATGATATATCATTAATTGAGTTAATTGTTGAACGGGGCGTAGATTTTGTAGATAGCTTGCCAGATGGCATAAAGAATAACCACGAAGCGGCTGCTGAGGTTATAGAAAATAATGTCCGCAGAAAGATTATAGAGAAAAGCTCTACAAATCCTCGTTATTATGAGAAAATGTCCGAGCTATTAATGAAAATTATTGAGGAACGCAATAATGAAAAAGAAGATTATAAAAAATATTTACAAAAGATAGTAGACCTTACGAGAAAGATTGAAAAACCAGAAGATTATGCAGGTTATCCAGAAAAAATAAAAAAATCAGCGGCACTAAGGGCATTATATGATAATGTATCAAAAGATGAGGATTTACTGCTTGCGTTACACAAAAAAATAATAGAAGTAAAGCCAGACAAATGGCGTGGTGACAAGGCTAAAGAAAAAGTAATATTAAGAGGGGTACATACTCTAATTAATGATGATAACGAAGTAGATGCGATTTTTGAAATTGTAAAAGAACTGAGGGAGTATTGGTGATAAAATGATTGTTTCTGGTGTTGAAATTGAGGTAATAAAAAAGAATATAAAAAATATGCACCTCTCTGTTTTGCCACCAGTAGGGAAAGTGCGTATTTCTACTCCACTTAACATCAGTGATGATGCTATTAAGTTATTTGCTATTGCAAAAATTGGTTGGATAAGAAAGCAAATTGTAAAATATGAAAATCAGCCAAGACAATCAGAACGCGAATATGTTTCGGGTGAAAGCCACTATTTATGGGGACAAAGATACCGTATGGAAATAAAGCACTCCAAAACAGCAAATAAAATAGAAATAAAAGCAAATAAGCTAATTTTAACAGTTCGTGAGAATAGCACACAGCAACAACGTGAAAATGTAATGAATGAGTGGTATAGGGCTGAGATTAAAGCTAAGTTGCCAGCACTTTTTGAAAAATGGGAAAGCGTTATTGGAGTTAAACCAAATGAGTATGGAGTAAAAAATATGCTCACACGTTGGGGAACTTGCAATGTAAAAGCAAAAAGAATATTGATAAATCTACAACTCGCAAAAAAGCCAATTCATTGTTTAGAATACATTATTGTTCATGAGCTTGTTCATTTAATAGAAAAAACTCATAATAGTGTATTTGTAGAGCATATGGATAAGTTTATACCAAACTGGCGAGTAATAAAGGATGAGCTAAATAGTTTTATTATGGATTGTTATATAGAAGAATTAGAAGAATAAAAAGGATGTGAAATACAAATGTATAGAATTATCGACAATAATGGCACTTTATATAATGAATACCAATATGCTGACGAGGCTGAATATGAAAAAATGATAGTAGCAAATGCTGAAACTATATTTGGGTCTCGAGG
>CAZFQD010000175.1:0-3496 GCA_964520885.1 uncultured Oscillospiraceae bacterium
GCAAAAAGAAAAACGAAAGGAGCGTATGTTATAGTCGCTAACTATATCATACAAGGTATTATTATGTATAAGCGAGAAAACGGATGTAACATAACCGCTCAAACTCAAGGTGCATTACATAGAAAGGACCACCCTTAAAGACGGCTTGTATTTAGTTTAGAGAAAAATCAAAATTACTTTTTGCAAATCTCAGGAAGTTTAGACGACCAAGGCAATAGTTCATCCAACAATTGAGGATTGCTCTTAAAATCTATAGAGGGCAAAACAGTGAGTAGATGCAGTAAATAGTCATAGATATTCAGTCCATTTAATTTTGCACTTTCAACGATGCTGTAAACAACACCGCTTGCAAAACCTTTTTCAACAATGAAACCGAAACGGTTTCTGTGACAAGAATATTTCATTTCCCATAGGTTACGAAATCTCTTTATGTTCCACTTTTTCTTATTCCTGTGCTGATAAATTGATAGTTGCACACTGAGCTGAAGTTTTACAGTTTGAATTTGAAACTTCTTTTTCTAAAGTCATTTCTTTAATGTTTTCCAAAGACTGTTTTGCCATCTTTATTTGCCTTTGTTGACCAACACAAATATGTGCTATGCCTTTAAACAGCAAAAGATCTTTATATTAGTTGGTGCTCCCAAGGAGTATTGTAATAATGCAGGATTTAGACCTGCTTCTCAGGCTAATTTTAATAAGGATGTTGAGTATGCAAATGAGATTATTGTGAGAAGTCTTGAAAAACTAAGCAAACGAAGAACTTGCAAGGGCATAAAAGTGAGTAATTAACCATAGGAGCGGGTAATTCTTATTCCTTAATATTCTATTATTTATAATGGGGCTGTAACATTAGTAATCTTCAGTAGCAATTTGCACAAAAATACGGGCTAATAAATGAAAAATCCCACTCAAAAACCTTGATTTTAGGTGAATTTGAGTGGGATTTTTGTGCAATATTTTCTTATATAGGACTTATGTTACAGCCCCAGAGAATTCGAAATACCCGCTCTACCCGCTCCATTAAGAAAGGATAAGTTATATGTTAAAAAAAGATATTGTAAAACCTATATTAAAATATTTAAAGTCTTTGCCACAGTGCTTCTATTGAAAGGAGTATGGCGTTATGTTTGAGCTTTATAGGACAAAGAAATATTTAAACAGGCAATTGAATTTATGAATTAATTTTAATACAATAATGTTTAATTAAACACCTAATAATCATAATTAGGGCTTGCTCAAAAACTAAAAATTGCTTATACAGAGCGGTTATCAGCAATTTTCAGTTCTATAATCTGTATGATTTTTTATATAATTGCTAAAAACCAATACAGATTATAGTTGCAAGATAAATCTTGCAATATGAGTTCGCCGATAATTACGGCTACAAAACTGCGAAAGCTTAGCTTTTTCGCCGTTTTGTATGGCAAATTTAATTTGCCATACTCAAAAATCCAACAAGTTGACTTTTTGAGCACACCCTAATTATAAACTTTTCTAAATTAAAGGTTTAAAATTATTATAAAAAGGTTGACAAATTCACATAAATGTATTAAATTTAAACGTGAGGTGATTTGAATGAATATATATCAAAACTTATTACAACTTGGGGTGTTTACAATGAATGAAGTAGATACATTTTATAGCAATAGAAACAGTGCTGCCTCTGCTGTTAAATCTCTTTTGAAGAAAGGTCTTGTTACAGGAGTAAAGAAAAATCTTTATGTTTGCAATGATATGCAAAACAAATCTCCAGTTGTAGACAGGTTCAAAATCGGAAGTAGCATTACAAAAGGTGCATATATTTCTCATCACAGTGCATTCGAATTTCACGGTGTGGGACACCAATTGTTTTTTGAGGTTTATATATCATCTAATTTTGTTTTTAAATCCTTTGATTTTGACGGTTTGACATACCGCTATGTCGCTTCAAAATCTAAAGAAGGCGTAGAAACATATGCCACAAATAGAGGCGTTTGCGTGACTAATATAGAAAGAACGGTTATAGATTGTATTAAGGATTTAAGTTTAGCTGGTGGAATCGAGGAACTCTTGCAGTGCCTTAGTTTAATAACCTTCTTAGACAGTAAGAAGTTAATAGAATATTTAAAAATATATAATATCCAATTTCTTTATCAAAAAGCAGGATATATATTAGAGCATTTTAAAGAAGAAATTAAAATAGAGGATAGCTTTTTTGAATTATGTAAGAGTAATATTATTAAAAGTAAACGCTATTTGACATTCAAAGGTGATAATAATTTGGTTTACAGTTCAAAATGGAGACTATTTATACCTGAAAATTTGTTTAGCTTTATGGAACAAGGGGGAAATGAGCTTGTATAAGTATGATAAAAGCTATTTTGAAAAAAGAGCTAAAGAAACAGGATTCATAAGAGATAATCTTGAAAAAGTTTTTAGGCTTTCTGACATACTCCAATATATTAATAGAAATCCTCTACACAAGGATTGCCTGGCTCTTAAGGGCGGAACAGCCATAAATCTTATTGTGTTCAATATGCCAAGACTTTCTGTAGATATTGATTTGGACTTTTGCAAATCAGTTCCAAGAGAAGAAATGCTAATTTACCGAAAAAAAATAAATGAGGATTTGATTACCTTTTTACAGACACAGGGGTATACTTTGAACATTGAAAAAGGAAAAAATCCACATTCTCTTGATTCATGGGTGTTTTGGTACATCAATTCCGCTGGGAACAGAGATAATATTAAGGTGGAAATAAACTACTCAATGAGAGCACATATTCTTCCTATTATAGAAATGCCCATTCGGACGGATTTTGTAGAAGCAAGTTTTCCAATAAATGCTTTATCGCCTTTGGAATTATTTGGGAGTAAAATTAAAGCACTTATTGAGCGAAATGCCGCAAGAGATTTATTTGATGTTGATAATATGATTTATTTCGGCACTTTTGAAGAGAGTGAATTACCAATGCTTAAGAAGTGCTTGTTATTTTATTATGCAGTAGGCAGTAGCAAAGAATTGAATTTAACCATTGATTTGAATAGAATTGACAATTTGAATTGGGGTAAAATAAGGCAGACATTATTACCAATGTTAAGACGAAGTGAGCACTTTGACCTTGATGTATCAAAAAAGCGTGTAAAAGATTTTTTAAGCGACTTGATTTTACTGAATTCTAATGAAATAGAATTTTTGCAACGGTTTAAAAATAAAGAGTATATTCCAGAACTATTATTTGAGGATGAAGATATTATTAATAGAATTAAAACACACCCAATGGCATTGTGGAAAATAAGAGAGTAAATTATACTTAGAAAAAGTTTTTTGTTTAAAAATATACAACTTTAAATAAAATAAAATTTGGTTCTAACCCTCATGGTTGGAGCCTTATTTTTTTAACCATTTTTCAAATTCATCACAAGCCAGCTCTCCGGCTCTAACGGCATCTAATTTTTGTTTTGCTTCAATCGCCCATATTTGGAATTCATTTTGGCTCATTTTTAACTTACCTTT
>CAZFQD010000176.1:0-3492 GCA_964520885.1 uncultured Oscillospiraceae bacterium
AAGGAGAAAAATAATCTAATTACCCCCTTTATGAAGATAAATAGATTATACGTGATCTGAAATGTATAAAAGAATAAAAGAGTTAAGAGAAGATAGGGACTTAAAGCAAAAGACCTTAGCAGATTATTTAGGAGTACATCAAACTACATACTCAGATTATGAAATAGGAAACCTCAACATTCCAAATGAGGCATTAATAAAACTTGCAGATTTTTATAATACAAGTGTTGATTATCTTTTAGGACGGACGGATAAGCCGAAATAATATTGCTTAAAAATTAGTAAAATGTAGGATAAGGGTTCTACTCTTGCCAAAAATATTACCCAAAGTCGTGCCGATTTCCGACACTAATATTTTCACACTCAAATAAACACACGATTTTTTCTACACATTCAAAATCTGAAAGGCTGTCATCTTGTATGATAGTCTTTATTTTGTCTAAAAGAATGTAGCACTCATTTTGTGTGAACTTTTCAATATCAAAACTAAAATTCTTAAAATCAACCGATATTTTATCTTCCTTTAAAATGTTAATTAATAATTCTTTGAATAATTCCAAAATAATCACCTCAAAATAATTATATGCGATTTTTGCATAAAAGTCAATATGCGATTTCTGCATATTGTATTATTATTTTGAGGTGTTTAAATTGTATGAAAGAATTAGAAATTTAAGAGAGGATAAAGACCTTTCTCAAACCAAAATAGCAAAATTTCTAAATGTTAGCCAAACAACATATTCGCGATATGAAAATGGGGTATTAGATATTCCAAGTCAAATATTAATCAAACTTGCCAATTTTCATAAAACAAGTGTTGATTATCTTTTAGGACGGACGGATAAGTTTAAATAAATAGTGTTAAGTAATTGCCAAATTATTTAACCACAAAGCACACAAAAAAATGACTAATAACTAATAGTGAATGGTGAATAATTAAGCCTCCTTTTCAAAGGAGGATTATAGCCACTTTCAATTTTCAACTTAATTAACTATCCAAAATCGTGCCTAATTCCTGCACTAATACCTGATTTTTCAAATAAACACACGATTTTTTCTACACATTCAAAATCTGAAAGGCTGTCATCTTGTATGATAGTCTTTATTTTGTCTAAAAGAATGTAGCACTCATTTTGTGTGAACTTTTCAATATCAAAACTAAAATTCTTAAAATCAACCGATATTTTATCTTTCTTTAAAATGTTAATTAATAATTCTTTGAATAAATCCAAAATAATCACCTCAATATATATTATAGGGCATATTTCCCTATTTGTAAATAGGGAAATATGCAATAATTATAAAAAGGGGGTAAAAATTTTGAATAGAATTAAAGAATTTAGAAAAAAATTAAAATATACTCAAATAAAAATTCAAATGCTGACAGGAATTGACCAAAGCGATTATTCAAAATTTGAAAGAGGTATTAGACAGCCAACCATAGAACAATATAAATCTTTAGCCCTTATTTTCAATACAAGTATAGATTATTTAGTTGGGTTAACTGATAATACAAAACGATATTAAGGTATAGCAATTGCTATGCTTTTTGTTCTATTAAAACATTTAAAACCAAAATCAAAAAACTTGCATTTTATTAAAAAATAATATACAATTGTATTATAATGAGAATAAGAAATAATTTTATAATAGGAGTAATCAAATGAGCATTAGAGAAAGAAAAATGTTTTATCACTTAACAGATTTAAACAATATTGATTCAATAATAGAATATGGATTATTACCAAGAAAAACAATTATTGATAATAAAATTAAATTTAATGATGTAGCTGATAATGAAATAATTAATTTTAGAAAATTGCACGGTTTAGATGAATTTATTCCATTTCATTTTTATCCATTTACTCCTTTTGATTGGGATGTGCAAACAACTCATAAAAGCAAAATTTTTATTTATATTTGTATTACAAAAGAGATTGCAAAACATAATAATCTTAAAATTATACCAATGCATCCATTATCAATGAATCCATTTATATTATATGATTATAAAGATGGATTAGATGAAATTAACTGGATTTTAATGGAGACAAAAAATTATAAAAATGGGGAGTGTAAAAAAATTTGTTTGGCTGAGTGTCTGTGTGACAAAAGAATACCTTTGGAATGTTTTCAAAGTATTGCAGTTAAAGACGAAGAAACCAAAATGTATATTCAGGAAAAGGTAAACAAACCAAATATTAAAATTCATATTGATGTTAGAAAAAATTGGTTTATATAGTATAGAATTAAGGTGAAATAATGATTAAATATTTTACAGGAAATTTATTGGATTCAAATTCTGATGTCTTAGTAAACACAGTAAATTGTGAAGGATTTATGGGAAAAGGAATTGCATATCAATTTAAACTTCATTTTCCAAAAAACAATGAGGATTATATTAAAGCATGTAAAAATGGCAGCTTGAAAATTGGAAAATTACATTATTTTACAGAAAACGGGAAAATAATCATTAATTTCCCTACAAAAGAAAAATGGAGATCTAATTCAAAAATGGAGTATATTGAAAAAGGGCTGGACGAGTTAGTAAAATTGATCTTAAAGTTAAATGTAAAGTCTGTAGCAATCCCTCCATTAGGCAGTGGAAACGGTGGTCTTTATTGGTCAGAAGTAAAGCAAACTATAGAAAGTAAATTAAAACATGTTTCAGATAATATTGATTTCGTTTTATATGAACCTTCGCAAAGTTATCGAGTTCAGCCTATTTTGGAACCTAAGTTAACACTTTCAGCACTCATTCTTATGCAAATAAAAAATAAACTATTAAAATTTGATTGTTTTAGATTGCAAAAAACGGCCTTTTTAGTTAATTTATATGCACATGAAGAGTATTTTAAATTTTCAAGACATAAATTTGGTCCTTACGATAATTCGATTTTTATTATTAGTAAAAGCATTAAAGAGTATCAAAAATATCATCATGTCAAAAACACAGAAGAAGCTTATAACATTTTATATAATAAATTAATCAGTTGTAAAGTTGAAAACAAATTGCATTTTTTAAATCCATGTGTCGAAAAAGCTACAAATATTGTTAATTTAATTAATAATAATCATTTATTAGAAAGTATAACTACAATTTTATTTTTATTGAAAGAACGGCATGATTTATCTGAACGACAAATCATTAAATATTTTAAAGAATGGTCTGAAGATAAAGAAAATAGATTTAGTGTAGAGGCAATTAGAAAAGGTATTGAAACACTTAATAATTTAGATTTAATTGACGAAACTTTAACTGGTTATTGCATATCGAATACTATATAATTAATAGATATGAATAATATATTAAAATGAAAAAGCAAATTTAAATTGGGACACAAGGCAACTAACTTATAATAATCTATTTATAGTATTATTCTACCTACAATCGCATGTATATCCATGCATCCCTATAATGTACGAAACAAGAATAAAAAGGGGCTGTAACAATGCACAGTTTTCAAGCCCCTAAATTAACAAAAAAATCTC
>CAZFQD010000177.1:0-3478 GCA_964520885.1 uncultured Oscillospiraceae bacterium
CTTAACATAAAAAATATTTTAAAAAGTTGGGCATTTTATATTGCAATTTAATTTTGAAGATTTAATTACTAAAACAGGTTGAAATATGTATATAAATATATTATAATTATTTTTAATTGTATTATTGGAAGGAATGAATATTATGCCAAAGGCTATTTTAAAGGATGGCAACGCAGTAGAATTTAATGCAGGAGAGAAAGCAAGTGATGTTGTAGGAAGAATTTCTGGGGGACTTCTTAGAAATACCCTTGCAGTATCGGTAGATGGAAAGGTTTGCGATTTAACCACTACACTAACTAAAGATTGCACTTTAGTAGCCTTTACCTTTGATAATGATGAAGGCAAAAAAACATATTGGCATACGACTTCACATATTTTGGCACAGGCTGTTTTAAGATTGTATGGGGATACTAAATTGGCAATAGGTCCAGCAATTGAAAACGGGTTTTATTATGATTTTGATGTTGATAAGCCTTTTACAACAGAAGAATTAGAAGTGATAGAAAAGGAAATGAAAAAAATAATTTCCGAAGATTTCTTGCTTGAACGATTTGAATTGCCAAGAGAACAGGCAATTAAGTTGATGACAGAGCGAGCAGAACCTTTCAAAATTCAATTGATAAACGAATTGCCGGAAGATGCCGCCCTTTCCTTTTATAAGCAAGGAGAATTTATTGATTTATGTGCAGGACCTCATATTACATCAACTAAAATGGTTAAAGCAATTAAATTGCTTTCATGCACAGGTGCATATTGGAAAGGCGATTCCAAAAACAAAATGCTACAACGCATTTATGGAACTGCTTTTACAAAGCAAAGTCAATTAAATGAATATTTAGAAAAACTTGAAGAAGCCAAAAAACGAGACCATAGAAAATTAGGAAAAGAATTAGAATTGTTTGATATTTTTGAGCAGGGTCAAGGATTTCCGTTTTTCTTTCCAAAGGGAATGGTGCTTAGAAATGCTTTAGAATATTTTTGGCGTGAACAACATACAAAAGCAGGGTATGTTGAAATTAAAACTCCTATAATGCTTAATTCAGAATTGTGGTTGCAATCAGGACATTGGGACCATTACAAAGATAATATGTATATAACTAAAATTGATGAGCAAGATTATGTAATAAAGCCAATGAACTGTCCCGGTGGAATGTTAGTTTTCAAAAACAAACTTCATTCATATCGTGATTTACCTGTTCGTATGGCTGAATTAGGGTTGGTTCATAGGCATGAATTGTCAGGTGTTTTGCACGGATTAATGCGTGTTCGCTCTTTTACTCAAGATGATGCTCATATATTTATGACTTCAGAGCAAATTGTAGATGAAATTATTTCAGTTATGAAATTAATTGATAGTTTTTATTCCACATTTGGATTTAAATATAAACTTGAATTGTCCACAAGGCCTGAAGATTCAATGGGAACAAATGAGCAATGGGAATTAGCAACAAATGCTTTGAAAAACGCACTTGAAATAAGCGGTAAAATCTATAAAATCAATGAGGGCGATGGTGCTTTTTATGGTCCTAAAATTGATTTTCACCTTGAAGATAGTATTGGCAGAACATGGCAATGCGGCACAATTCAGCTTGATTTTCAAATGCCTGAACGATTTGATTTAAACTATGTAGGTGCTGACAATGAAAAGCACCGACCTGTTATGATTCACAGGGTTGTTTTTGGCAGTATTGAAAGATTTATTGCAATTTTAACAGAACATTATGCCGGTGCTTTTCCTGTTTGGCTATCTCCGGTGCAAGTTAAAATATTACCTATTGGGGAAAGACAGCATATTTATGCAAATGAACTATTGACCAAACTTAAAGCCCAAGATTTAAGATGTGAAATTGATGAACGAAACGAAAAAATCGGCTATAAAATTCGTGAAGCTCAACTTGAAAAGGTTCCTTATATGTTGGTAATTGGGGATAAAGAGGTTGAAGCTAACACTGTTGCAGTTCGTTCTCGCAAAGATGGAGATAAAGGTGTAATGAGTGTAGAACAGTTTATATTAAATATTAAAGAAGAAATAATAACAAAATTAACTAATTAAATATAAATAATTTTCGCCTACTATGGAAACAATATTAAAAAACCATAGGAGGCGATTTATTTTGAAAAAATATATATTTAAAATAAGCATTGTGGTAGTAATAGTATTATTATTAGGAATAACTGTTGTAAACTCAATGTCAACGGCAAATGCATTATCAAGATATGGCTCAAGAGGGGCAGAGGTAACAGAAATTCAAACAAGGTTAAAAAATTGGGGTTATTACACTGGTGCAGTTGATGGAATATACGGTCCTATTACCACATCTGCTGTCCGATATTTTCAACAAAAAAATGGTCTTGTAGTAGATGGAATAGCGGGAACAAGAACCTTGCAAGCAATGGGTATAAATTCTAATGCACCGGCTTCTTCAAGTTGGGCAAATAATTTGGCACTGTTAGCAAGAATAATTTATGCAGAGGCAAGGGGGGAGCCTTACACAGGGCAAGTGGCAATAGGTGCAGTTGTTTTAAATAGAGTAAAGCATCCATCATTTCCAAATACAATAGCAGGGGTAATATATCAGCCGGGAGCCTTTACAGCAGTTAGTGATGGGCAGTTTAATTTAGCACCAGACGCAACTGCAAAAAGAGCCGCACAGGATGCACTTAACGGTTGGGACCCTGTTCACGGAGCAATTTATTATTATAACCCCGCAAAAACCACAAATAAGTGGATTTATTCAAGACCAGTTGTAACAACGATAGGCAAACATGTATTTGCACGTTAGGAAATAGGAATTAGGATTTAGGAATTAGGAGTTAGGAATGGGCGACCATTGGTCGCCCGTTAAAACAAAATTTGTTTTTTGTATTCGTAGGGGCGACCCTATGTGGTCGCCCGATTAAATAACTGAAATTGTTTATTTTAAGCATAGGGGCAGGGTTTGCCTGCCCGACCGTTTTAGTTACCCAAATAACAAACATATAGTTGCAATATTTATTAAATTTATCCCATTTTTTTTAGCATAATTAACTACGCTCGCAGTTGTTCCGCAATAAAATGTATTATAGCAAATTATTGTTTGGCAAATGTCTGCTAACTGTTTATAATCTTTTTTAGTGTAATAACAATAATCACAATTTGACTTTATTTTTTCATAAGTTACAGTTGAGTATTTACTTTTTAAATACTCTTTTTGCCTGTGCGTAAATAAAAGAACTAACTTTATATGAGTATATTTTTCTTTAAAATCTAAAATAGTTTGACATACCAATTCATCAAATTCTGTTTCATAACCGCAAAAAAAATATTTCACCCCTTTTCTGATAAGTCTTCTTATTTCATAGTTAAGACTTATTTTTATTTTTGCCATTTCTTCCTTTGGCAGTTCTTTTTGCCCACAAATAAAACAACATTTTTGCATATAATTCATATTTTCACGTATAATCTATTTATCTTCATAAAGGGGGTAATTAGATTATT
>CAZFQD010000178.1:0-3406 GCA_964520885.1 uncultured Oscillospiraceae bacterium
ATGCCCTGTAAAACTGCATTAATACTTTGCTTTGCGAGTTTTGCACATGGCTAATCAATCAAAGATAAACGAGGTGTTGAAAATCAGAAATTTCAATACCTCGATTTTTTGTATCAATTTTGATGAAGTAAAAAAAACCGTATATCACAAAAATACATTTCTCCTATTGATTGAAAACATAAATATTATATAGTATAATACCAACAAATAAAACAAAACTTATAATATAAACTTTTCGTAATATATTTTTTGAAAGGTAAGGATAACAATGAAAAACAACAAGTTTTTTACTTTTTTTGTAATTACAATACTATTAATTGTTATTAGTGTTTTAATAAATTCATTTTTGAATTTAAATATTGGATTAAAGGGCAACTCATTATTAGGTATAGATAAGTCTGAAAATCTCAAACGATTTAATGTTTTATTAATTGGAACTGACCATATTGCAAATTTAACCGATACATTAATGCTTATGAATGTGGACACAAAAAATGGACGAATTAATGTAACCTCAATTCCAAGAGATACCGCTGTTTTTATTAAAAACAAAAGACATAAGATTAATGAATGTTATAATTTGGATGATAAAAAACTTTCTCTATTATTTTCAGAAATAAAAAGTTTAACCGGAATTCCAATTAACTATTATGTGAAAATAGATTATCTTAGTTTTCGCAAAGCTATTGACACTTTAGAGGGTGTTGAAATTGATGTTAAAAAAACTATGATTTATGATGACCCAGGGCAAAACCTTCATATTTATATAAAAAAAGGCAAGCAAATATTAGATGGATTTAATGCTGAGGGATATGTTCGCTTTAGAAAAAACAATAACAATACAGGATATATTCAAGGTGATTATGACAGAATAAATGTTCAGCAAGAATTTATGAAAGAATTAATTAAGCAAAAGTTAAAAACAAAGTATATTTCAAAAGCACCCGAATTACTTGACAATTTATATAAGTATGTTGAAACAAATTTTGTGGTGCGAGATATTTTAGCATTATTGCCTACTGCTAATAAATTTGACCTTGAAAATGCTTTTACAAGTTATACTCTTGAAGGCGATTACTCTGCAATGATAAATGAAATTAGTTATTTTATTCCTGATGAGCAAAAAATTAAGGAGCAATTAAAAGATACTTTTTCAACAAAAATAGTTGATAACCCTGTTACTTCTAAGCCCGAAAGTAAAAATTCTTCAAAATAAAAGATTTCGCCAATATTATTATTTTTTATTATCAGTTAAGTATTTTCTAAATTGTCAAACCTCCGTCCCCTTGACACGTCCCCTTGACACGCGTCCCCTTGACATAGGTAATATTTCCACCTAAATCATATGTATATGTTAGGCTCTTATTAATATATACATTATCCTCACGGGTCATTTGATTAAGTTCATCATAAGTGTAGGTTGCCTTTAATATGCTACCCTCTGTTATTATTGTAGCAATATTGCCATTATCGTCATAGGTGTACTTATTGCAGAGTTTGAACCTAAAAGGGACGGTTTTTAGTGTCTGATAATTCAAATTTGCCAAATCAGACACAAGAACCGTCCATAAAAAAGTCCAACAAACGGCTTAAATACTTGCTTTCCAAGTGTCAAGACGAGAGAACCGTCAGACTGTGTGAAAACCCAAAAATAATTTAAAAAAAACTAAAAAAATTTACTAAAAAGGCTTTAAAAACATCACAAAATATGGTATAATAAAAGCAGTTAAAAGCGGCTTAAATACTATAAGTTGAGGTGTTTTTTTATGCGATATGTTGAAGGAAAAATAGAAAGAAATCAAGTGAGCTTTGAACCATTAGCGTTTGACGAAATAATAAGCGAAAATAACCCTGTTAGAGTGATTGACGCATTTATTGATATGCTTGACGCGAAGGCATTGGGCTGTAAATATAGTGAAACAAAGGACACAGGCAGAATGCCCTATAATCCCAAAGGATATGCTAAAACTCTATGTTTATGGATATTTTAACGGTATAAGAACAAGCCGAAAACTCGAAACCGAATGTGGCAGAAATATAGAACTAATGTGGCTGATAAACAGATTAGCACCGGATTTTAAAACAATAGCAGATTTTCGCAAGGATAATAAAGAAATAGTAGAAAAGATGTTTGCACAGTTTAGTGTAGTTTGCAATGAACTTAAATTAATTGGCAAAGAAATGGTAGCAATAGATGGAAGCAAGTTCAGAGCCTGCAATTCAAGACATAAAAGCTTTACAAAAAGAAAAGTGGCAAAGATGTTAAAGTATTATGAAGAGAACGCAAAGAAATACTTAGAGTTATTGGAAAGCAATGACACAAACGACTATTCAAATGAAAAGATAGACCTTAAAAATATCAAACAAAAACTTGCAGATGTTAAGAAAAGAATTGAAGAATTAAACACATTAAAAGAAGAAATAGAAATTAATGGTGAAATATCAATAACTGACCCTGATGCAAGGCATATGAGTGTATCAAACAATGGAACCGATATAGCACATAATGTTCAAATTGCAGTTGATAGCAAACATCACTTAGTAGTAGCATTAGATGTAACAAGCAATGCTTCAGACAATGGACAGCTTTATCCAATGGCAGAAAAGGTAAAAGAGGAATTAGGTGTAGATGAGCTAACAGTTCTTGGAGATAAGGGCTATTACAATGGGAATTGCTTAAAGAATTGTGAAGAAAACGGCATAACAGCAATAGTTTCAAAGCAAAAATTTGGCAATAAAACAGGAGATGAGAATTTTGCGAAGGATAAGTTTGTATATGATAAGGAAAGAGATATATACATTTGTCCAATGGGAAAAGTTTTAAAAAGAAAAAACACAAAAAAAGCAAAAAGACAAAATTTTAAATGCAATGAATGTTTAGATTGCCCCAGCAGAGATAAATGCACAAAGGGGAAAAACGGCAGAGCTATTACGACATCAAATTATCAAGAATATTACGACAGAGCCGATAAGTTATTTGAAGAAAAAATAGAGTTATATAAACAAAGGCAAATGATAGTTGAGCATCCAATAGGAACTGTAAAAAGAGCTTTAGGATATACATATTTTCTACTGCGAGGAAATGAAAAAGTGAAATGCGAAAGCCATATGCACTTTTTTATCTATAATCTAAAAAGAGTTATCAACATAATTGGGATAACTCCGCTCATAGATGCCATAAAGGCAAGAAAAATGGCTACAATTTAGGGTAATAGCCCTAACTTTTTTAATTTTTTTCAAATAACGAGGTTTTGGAGCAAATACATAAATTATCAATTCAAAAAACCCAATTTATATTTTCTATCCAATGTAAAAGAGAATGAAAAGTGCTGTTGTTGCACAGTCTGCCGTCCAATGTCATAAAGCTAAGCTCCCATAAATTTACATTGACCGTTTTTTATTAGTA
>CAZFQD010000179.1:0-3387 GCA_964520885.1 uncultured Oscillospiraceae bacterium
CCTTTTTTATCAACAGCTTCAAGTAGCCTTCCAATATTCTGGTCAAGATTATATAACATTGCTGCATATATAGGATCTGACTGTACTATTCTTCTGACAACATTTTCATTCTTTTTATGCTCACAAGGAAAATGTTCACCTACCAAAAATTCCTGAACATACTCCAATCCCATCACTTTCCGTTTTAATTCAAATCTCATGATATCTTCCTGTTTAGCTTGAATAGGAGTATGTACTGCATAATGCCATAAATTTAAAAAATAGGGTTGCCCATCATTTTGATTTATAAGATTAATGGCTTCATCAGTAATCCTGTCGGTAAGTATTCATCTTCCTGACCGTCATCCAATTCATCGATATACCATGGGCTAAAATAACCTTTAATCGGGTGACTCAAATAACAACCGCCTACATTCACATCAAAACCATGTTCTTTTGGGTAATATTGACTTGTCCCAAGATGCCATTTTCCTACATGCCATGTACAATAACCGCCTTCCTTTAATGCTGTGGCTATACTCTTTTCTTCAAGTGGTAAATGGTCAATATAAGGGGAACTGATCAGTTCCCCTTTTTCATGACCTCCAATCCAATTTGTCACCCCCACTGTGGCAGGATATTTTCCGCTTAACACACTTGCCCGAGTAGGAGAACAAACTGGACATGAAGCGTATGCATTAGTAAACATCATACCTTCTGATGCCAGTCTATCCAGATTGGGTGTCTCATAAAAATCACTCCCATAACAGCATAAGTCTTTCCATCCCATATCATCAATCAGAATGAAAATAATATTGGGTTGATTTGATTTCATCAAAATAAACCTCCTCATATAAATTAGTTTTCACACTAACCATCCCCTGCACTATGATTATTTATATATACCATATGTTTGTGCTGTTTCTATCATAGCAAAATAATTTTCCGGTGATATTGTATCACAGATGGAATGGCTTGATGCACAAATATATCCGCCATCAAACGACAAACCATCTATATGTGCTTTTGTATCTTCAATTACTTCTTGTGGAGTTCCAAAAGCTAACACACCCTCAATAGCCATATTACCCGAAATACACAACCTGTTCCCCACTTGTTTTTTAATAGCATAAATATCATTGCAATTTGCTTGAATAGGTGTAATTGCATCTACACCCAGTTTTACCATATAAGGCAAAACATCATCTAATTTTCCACAGCAATGAAATTGAATGGGCACTTTTAAATGGTTTTTCACTGCCTTAACTAAGATTTCAATTCTTGGATACCAAATTTCCTCATAGAAGTCCTTCATAACCATAAGTCCCCTGTTATCGGCAATGTCATCTGCGATCTCCACAAATGCAAAAGGCATACCACTTAATGTTTCAATCACTTGCAATTGCCCCTTTAGTTGAATATCCATAAGTTCTTTTACAAAATCAATATCGTCAAACAGGGAAATCATAAAGGATTCAATTGAAATTGGACCCATTGTATAGCAGGCTGTAAAAAATGGCCCTGCTAACATTAAACCAACACCAATATTACTGTTTACTATATCAAAATAACTTTTTGCTTTTTCCTTAACAAATGCATCATCATGAAAGCCGATTTTTTCAAAATCCTCTCTTGATTGTACCGAGCCACTACCACCTGTCCAATATTGCAAATTACATATGATAGCATCTTGACAGGTTTTATTTGCTATTTGTATCTGTTTTTTTGCATCAAGCTTATCAGAGCACAAAGTTACTTTCTCTTCCCATTGCATAATATTGTTAAGTGCTATCGTGCTTTTTTCGTGAATATGCTGAAATCAAACGATAAATATCAGGGGACTTATGTGACATTATTACCACTCCTTATAATTATAAAATAAATTCCATATTTTTCTTTTGAAAAAATATGAAAGATTAATTTTTAATTTTATTATAATATAGTATAAACTTAATTAGTCAATACATTTAACTTCTACAATTTACTTATACAGCACATATTATATTTTTACAATATTTATTTTTTTACATTCTATTCTTTTTTTGCAAAATAAACTTTATAGTTTATATTTTTGCCATTGGAGTGTTTGTTTTTTGTCATATCGGCGAACTCATATTGCAATCTGAATCCACCGTTTGGTAAATTTTCATTTTTTATTAAAGTATTAATATATAGTATAAATCAATATAGAATTAATCCGTAATGGTATTATCAACATCGGGAAGTGAATTAAAAAAAATATAGTAGAAAAATGATTTGCTAAGTAAAAAAATGAAAATTTACTTTTAAATAATTGCAATGTATAATAAAATTACAAATTAGATAGTATCAAGAGTTTTTATGAAAACTTTTGTGTCAAACTCTATGACAAATCAAACTAAAAATGTTTTTTATCATTTGCCAAGTAAGATGTGTGAGGATAATAAACTCTGCAAATGCTTTCAAATACAGCATTATTGCATTTTTAGTTTTGATTGGTAAAGAGTATTGACTGCACAACTTATTAGTGCCTCAGACTTCGAATAAGGATAAGAAACTATCAAAATAGGGGGGGTGAGGTGTGTCCTGTAAAATGGTGCAAAAGCACTAATATAATGTGTATTTAAGTGTTTTCTACAAAATCTTTGACATTACCTAAAAAAAAATAAAGGAGAAGATTAATATGAAAATGAAAAAAAGATCTCGTGTTATTTGCAGTCTTATTTGTACCTTATCTATGTTACTGATGTTAGTAGGTCCATTTTCAGCAATCAATGTTTCTGCAACCGATCTCTCATCTCCGTGGATTAATGTGACATTTGATGATGAGACAGGGGCAAACACCGGAACATCAGCGATTAATGCTACAGAAGTCGGCACACCTGTATATTCCGACAAATTAATTACGGATAATGGACCGAGTGGTAAGTATGTGTCCATTGATGCCGACAATTACTTACAAATGTCGGGTGATGCATTTAAATTTGGAACAGATGCATTTACAGTATCTACTTGGATAAACTTTCCTACAAATACCCCGATTGATACAACAATACGATTATTTCAAACAGGTGCATGGGGATATAATACTCCGGGTTTTGTTATTGCAGTAACCAAAACTGTGCTAGATACTATTCATTTTGGCACGGGTGTGGCTTCCTCTGGTAATGATTGCAGCTGGAGCTGGAGCGACAGCGTGCCTGACTTTTTTGATGCACAGTGGCATCAACTTGTTTTTATTTTTGACCAACCAAATAATACTATTAAAACCTATTTGGATGGTGTCAAAGTTGCAACACAAACTACAACATTTATTGGCCTTTCGGCAGAATCAGAATTTACCTCAGTTGGATTAGGACTTTTTGTTTTGGATGATACTTTACCAACCGGTGCTGTTCCGGTATCACTTGATAATATAGCCATTTATAA
>CAZFQD010000180.1:0-3385 GCA_964520885.1 uncultured Oscillospiraceae bacterium
ATTTGCATCAATTTTTGTGCAACTTTTTACCTAAAATTTTATTGGTATTTTTTGTAAGCTTAGCTTTATGATATTGGTCTGCCGTCCCCATATACCCACTTGACATGCCGTCCCCATATAATAAGATTTGGAGATTTGAAGCTGAGTTGCTGCGTAATTATCATAGCTCTCTTCTTAAATCATAAAACGCTTTATTAAAGTCGGTTCCAAATTCACAGTAATTCATAGTATCTAATTTATATAAATCCAACTCTTTTTTATATTCTTTATATGAATATAATGCATTTCCTTGAGATTTGTCATAAAGTTTATTTTGTATATTTCTCAATGAAATAATTGATTTAAGTAACAAGTTTACATATCTTGAAGCGGTGATATAAAAATTATGATTTTCAAGTTCATTGGCTTTACAATAAGCTTTTAACTCATTTAATATTTCAGCTAACTCTTCTATTACTTTATCTAATTTGCTAACATAAAAACTAAAATCAATAGGCTTAAATATAAAAGGAATAGGAATAATTTCCCTTAACAAAATTTTTTTCGCTAAAACATTATTATGTACAGTTATGTATTCAGATAGCAAATCGTTTATTTTATATGAAATGCTATAAAATTTTTCGTATTTCATATTCTTTATACCTTCTTTCAAAAATAAGTTTTCTAAATCGGATTTTGATTTTTGATTTATTTCTGTATAATCTCAACAATTTAAATATGCCAACATTATATCAGCAATTTGTCAAGGGGATTGCCAAGGGGACGTATGTCAAGGGGACGGAGGTTTGACAACCAATATTTTTAATGTTAATTTTTTATCTAAATATTACGTTTATAATAACATATTGAAAACTGTTTTGTCAATTACAGTTATTTTTTTATTATATACTTAATATTCTCTAAAATGTCAAACCCCTCTTGACATTTTGAAATACGACAAAAATATAAGCTACTTGAATTTATAGCTCATTTATTGACTATCACTTTTTTAGTTTATTTATTATTTTTTTGACAATAATAATATTGGTGATATTTAATGTCAAAAAGATTTATTGCAATTTATCTTTTTATTGTCTTGCTTTTTTCCTTTATTGGAGCAAGGCTTTTTCTGATTATGTATTATAATGGTCAAGCAATAAAGGCCTCATTATCTTTTGGCAGAGACCTTACTCTAAAAATATTTGAAAATAGAGGGCTAATTTATGATAAAAATTTAGTCCCCTTAGTAAATGAAACTAACATAATATTAGCAGTAGTTGACCCTTTTTTAATTAATAATATTGATGAGATAAAGGAAATTGCAATAGATGAGCAAAAAGAAAAAGCAGAAAAGTTAATTAAAGAAGGTAGACCTTTTTTATTAAGAGTCCATAAAAAAGTTGAAAACTTAAAAGGAGTTACTTTTATTGACACCAAAAGCAGATATTCTCTCCCCTATCTTGCTTTACACACTATTGGCTATTTAAACAATCAAGACAAGGGAGAATTTGGAATTGAAAATTCCTTTGAAGAGTTGCTTAGCAAAGATACGACTTCCTTTAATGCTGTAATCCCTGTTGGTGCAACAAGAAGAGCATTAAGTGGCTTGGGAATAACATTTGAAGGACAGCAAAAAGAAAACAATCAAGGCGTTGTTTTAACAATTGATAAAAATATTCAAAAAATTGCTGAAACTGCGGCAGATTTATATATTTCAAAAGGTGCAATTGTAATTTTAAATATTGAAACTGGTGAGATTGTAGCAATATGTAGCCGACCTAATTTTAATCCTTATGATATTGGAAATAGCTTTGATAAAAATAATGGTGCATTAATAAATAAAGCATTAACTCCATATAATGTTGGCTCTGCGTTTAAAATTGTATTAGCCTCTGCTTATTATGAATTAGGTGGCACTAATGAAGATTATTATTGTGGAGGCAGTATTAAGGTTGGAGCCAATACTATTTCTTGTCAAAATTCAGGTGGGCATGGGGAAATAGGTATGCAAACAGCCTTTGCACAGTCCTGTAATGTATATTTTATTAAGTTAGGGGGAAAAATTGGTGCAGAAAATTTATTAAATATGGCAATAAATATGGGCTTTTTTGAGCAAAATATTTTATCTTCATCTGTTATTTCAAAAAAAGGCACCCTTCCAACTTTAAAAAATCTAAGTGCCACCGCTTGCCTTGCTAATTTTTCAATAGGACAAGGGGAACTTTTAGCAACACCCTTACAAATTGCACAAATGGTTTCAGTTGTAGCAGGAGATGGTTCTTTTAAAAAACCCTATCTTATTAAAGGAACCTTAGATAAAAACAAAAATTTCACTTCCTTACAACAAGAAACAACACCTAAATATATAATGTCTAAAGAAACAGCTGACAAAATAAAACAGTTAATGATTTATACTGCTATTAGTGGGTCCGGTAAAAAAGCAAATCCCGATGCAGGAGGTGCAGGAGTAAAAACTGCTACAGCACAAACAGGAATAATTAAGGATGAAAAAGCGATTTTACAAGGTTGGATAGCAGGTTTTTTTCCGAGCATTAATCCAAAATATGCTGTTGCAGTTTTAGCCGAAGACTGTTTATCTGGTGCAAAATCAGCAGGACCTGCCTTTAAATATATTGCTGAAAATGTATATGAAATGGTAAAATAATTTCAAACATTGTAAATCAAATTAACGAATACCACTTTTCCAATCAAATAATTAGACCAAAAAAAAAGAAAATCAAAATCCCATATAGCATAATGGTTAGCAACTAAACAAACCAATCACAAAGGAGAATTTTGATTTTCTATGAAAAGTATAACACAAAAAGCGAAAAGAAAACATTTCATAAGTGCTGTTCAATTAGAATAAAATACTACCTAAATACTTATGAAATTATCATTTGTTTGTTTTATTTATTAACTTTGACTAATGGTAGAAATACCTACCAAATGTTTTTTAATTGCTATTAAATCAGAAATTGAAATAGAACCTTCTTTAGATATGTCCCAGCTGATAGATATTCATCAGTTAAAATTTGTACTTGTAGTAAATGTTGCAAGACAGCCAAGACAGGGGACAGTTCTATGTCTTTTACATTTTGTCAAGGGGTCAGTTCTCGCATCTTGATACTATAAAATCAATTTAATTACTTTATATATTATATCAAATTTATTTTAAAATGCAAAATATTTTTATTTTAGTTATATTTTAGTGATATACGGCAAAGTCGTATGAAATATTTTGACTGAAAGTCAAAATGTGAAATAAAATTCGCCTTATATGTTCGCAGACATATTTCGGAAGTTTGACACTTGTCTAACTAAAAATCACCCTAAAAGCCTTGAAAAAGGCTAATTTTTTTGTCAAATTTTCAATTTAGGTATCGCGTTATTTTGCGTTTTATGT
>CAZFQD010000181.1:0-3383 GCA_964520885.1 uncultured Oscillospiraceae bacterium
ACTAAAAATTACACAGAGCAAGGTGGAGAAAAAACAGTTATTGGTGGCACTCTTGAAATTAAGGAGGGTGCTACCTTTACTATTGCAGGCACACCTTATGCACAGGGCATTCAGGGCGAACAAGGAGAGCAAGGTATTCAGGGAGAGCAGGGCATTCAGGGAGAAACTGGGGAGCAGGGTATTCAGGGAGTGCCAGGTGCTGATGCAGTTTTGCCTGTAGTAGACAATCAAGAAGACAGCACCGCTACAACAGTTGAAGGATTAACAGCGGATTTTAATGCTTTAATTGCTAAGCTCATTGCGGCAGGTCTTATGGAAGGTTCAGGAACTTAATGAAAGGTAGGTGAATGGAAGTTGAACGAAGAATTATTAGCAAAGGTAAAACAAAACTTAATAATTACACATAGTGAAGATGACACATATTTTACTTCTTTGATTTTAGCTTCCATTGCCTATGCTGAGGATTATCAAAAGAAGCCAGAAGGATATTATTCTGAAAACGCAATGAGAGCAAATACAGAGCAAGCAGTTATTATGTTAACCTCTCACTTGTATGAAAGCAGAGATGGCTCAACTGGTGGCTTTTATGGCGATAATGTTCAAGCCGGGCAACAAGCAATGGATACAATTAACCTATTACTACGGCTTAATAAGGATGTGATATTTTGAGTTATGGGAAAATGACGGAGTTTATTGACATTATTTCAGTAGGAAACACAATTGATGCAGATGGCTTTGCTACAACTGGGGATACTGTTATAGCTTCAGTTAGAGCATATAAGGAAGAACAGCATGGAACAGAAACTTGGAAAAACAGAGCAGTATTTTCTACTGCAACTTGCCTTTTTCGTTTTAGGGTTATTCCTAATATAACTATTACCACAGAGCATTTTATTATTTGCAATAATGAAAGATACAATATTGTAAGTTGCGAGAATATACGAAGCAAAAATATGTATATGGAAGTGCTGGCAAAAAGAGTTGATGCCAGTGGTTAAGAGGTGAATAATTATGAGTTTTCGTGTAACAATGCCTGATGAATTCTTAACCAAACTATCAAAATTAAATGAAAAATTTGACAAGATAGTTCCTAAAGTTTTAGAAGCAGGAGCTAAGCCATTGTATCAAAAAGCAAACTCTAATTTAATTTCCGTTCTTGGTAAAAATACAAAATATAAATCTCGTTCAACTGGTGCGGTATTGACAGGATTAGGAATTACCCCGCCTTTGCAGGATGGAAAAGGAAATTGGAATATTAAAATAGGATTTGATGATAGTAAGGACAGCAAAGGTGTATCAAATGCTTTAAAAGCTAATGTTCTTGAATATGGAAAAAGCGGGCAACCGGCAAAAAAGTGGTTAGGTCACGCCACATCAGCACAGAAACGTGTTTGTATTGAAACCATGGATAAAAAATTCGACGAAGAGGTGAGAAGTTTATGAGCATATTATCAAATATTATTACAGCACTAACTTCGACTAATATTCCAATAAAGACTTCGGTTTTTAGTGGCAAAGCACCTGACGAATATATTATTCTCACCCCATTAAATGATAACTATCCAAATTATGCTGACAATAAGCCAATACAAGAAATACAATCGGCAAGACTATCACTATTTTCAAAAAGCAATTACATTGCATTAAAAAATTCAATTTCAAAATTATTATTAGATGCGGATTTTACAATTACTGACAGGCTATATGTTGAATTTGAATCGGACACAAAATATCACCACTACGTTATAGACATAGAAAAAATATATCAATTGGAGGAATAAAATAATGTCAAAAATAGGATTAGATAAATTATATTATGCAAAAATAGCGGATAATGATGGAGATGAAGACTATGACGAACCAATAGTTTTTGCTAAAGGTATCAAGGCTGATTTATCTGTTGAACTTTCAGAGGGAATATTATATGCAGACGATACTATTGCAGAGATAGTAAAAGAATTCAAAAGCGGCAAATTGGCACTTAGTGTAGACGATATCGGAGCGGCAGTTGCATCTGATTTAACTGGTGAGCTTGTTGATGAGCGAGGAGTTCTTATTTCCACTGGCGAGGACAAGTCAAACTATGTAGCAATTGGATTCAGAGCTTTACAAGGCGACGGAAAATATCGTTATTTTTGGTTTTACAGGGTTAAGTTTGGCATTCCTGCAACAAACCTTGAAACCAAAGCCGACAGCATAAAGTTTTCAACCCCAACAATCGAGGGAGTTGTTATGCGTAGAAACAAAACAGATGGTTATGGAACTCATCCTTGGAAGGCTGAAGTTGTTGAGGGAGGAGCTGGTGTTTCTGCAGGGACAATAACTAACTGGTTTGATGATGTATATGAACCTGCGGCAGTTAGTGGAACAAAGCAAATTGAAACAGCAACAGTTGTAGGAACTATTGGTGCGGCAGGAGTTGGAGTGGCATCTGTTATTATAACTTCGGCATTATTCGGGGTTGCACCTTTGGCAGTATTAGTTGCAGTAGCTAATAATGACACAGCATCTCAAGTGGCAGGGAAAATACGAATAGCACTGAATAATATTTCGTTAATAACCACTTATTATACAGTTACAGGTTCAAATGCAGCTATTATTTTAACAGCTGTATATGCGGCGGCGAACGATATAACACTTAATATTGCTATTGATAATAGCACTTGCAGTGGTTTAACACCGGCACTGACCTCTGCCGATACTTTAGCAGGGGTAGCAGCATCATAAAAAAATAAATAACGGATAGTAATATTCTTATTATTATCCGTTAAATTTAAGAGATGAGTTGATTAAAATGTATGAATTAGAAGAAAGAAGCGAAAAGGTTATAATTGCAGATGAAGAGCATAATTTTGTTCTTACCACTAAGGCAACAAAGGAAATCGCAAAACGATATGGAGGGCTTGAAAAGTTAGGCGAAAAGTTAATGAAATCAGAGAATTTTGAAATGGCTCTTGATGAAATCGTGTGGCTTATAACCCTTCTTGCCAATCAAGGAGTGCTTATTCATAATAGACTAAATAAGGAAAATCAAAGGGAGCTATTAACCGAAGAGGATGTTGAACTTTTTACATCGCCGCTTGAATTGGCTACATATAAGGAAGCAATAATGTCGGCAATGCTAAAAGGGACTAAGCGAAATATTGAGAGCGAGGAAACCGAGACAAAAAACTAATAAACCGAGCAACAGATAATGAAATCTTTGCTCGGTTTGTTTATATCGGGGTTACTTTACTAAACAGAACCGAAGAGGAAGTTTGGCTTATGCCTTTTGGTATGCTACTTGACCAGTGGGAGTGCTACAAGCAGTTCAATGGGTTGGCTAAGCCTAAAAAAGAAATATTCATTGAAGATATAATTCCGCTTGGAATTTAGGAGATGAT
>CAZFQD010000182.1:0-3336 GCA_964520885.1 uncultured Oscillospiraceae bacterium
TTAGACTAAAAAACCGCATAAAATCAAGGTTTTTTGAGTTTCGCAATTGACTATAATAAAATATAGATTATGGAGGGGATAATATGTCTTGTGAATTAAACAAAAATGTAAATTGCAACTGCACTTATAACTGTTCAAGACACGGAAAGTGCTGTGAATGTATAGCCTATCACAGAAGAGCAGGAGAATTTCCAGCTTGCTTTTTCTCTGAAAAAGCAGAAAAAACTTATGATAGAAGCTTATCGCAATTGTTAAAAGACAGAAACAAGAATTAATTAAAATTGCAGGGAACGGTCTTGACCGTTCCGAACCTGTCATTCTGTGCGAAAGGGAAGAAACTCAAAAAATATTACAATAAAACGGATTAGTGTTTGAAAAAAAAGGCGGTCAAAAACCGCCTTTTTTAATACGCTAAAATCTTTTTCTGAACTTTTTAGGAATTATTTTAATCACAAATAATAAGTATGTATATACATAACAAATTAACTTATTTCTAAATCCTCGCATTCATTTACGCATTTTAGCCCAAAACTAACAAATATAGCCTCGTCAACCTTTAGCATTGCTATATTATCTAATTGACCTGTTTTTTCTCTTAATCTTTTTTTGTCTATTGTTCTTATTTGTTCGAGTAGAACAACCGAATCCTTTGCTAAGCCATATTTTTCAGCACTAACTTCAATATGTGTTGGTAACTTAGCTTTATTTATTTGGCTTGTTATTGCCGCCGCAATTACTGTGGGGCTAAATTTATTTCCTATATCATTTTGAATAATTACTACCGGTCTAATTCCTCCCTGTTCTGAACCGATTACAGGACTTAAATCAGCGTAGTAAATGTCGCCTCTTTTTACTGTCACAATCTTCACTCTCCGCAAGAATTAATTCATAGTTGTTAAGGGCTTCACTATCAACATATAAGGCTTGCTGTGCAAGCTCTGTATTTATTCTTGCCATTTTCTTATACCCTTTAATCATTTGCTTGGTATTTTTTTTATTTTTTCCTTCATTTTTACTTCCAAAAATTTTCATAGTTAAACCCTCACATTACTATTTTATTTCCTTATAGCACTTTTTGACAATGAAGAATTGTGAAAATTGATTTTTTTTAATTTCTAATATAATATTACATTGTTTTTACTGTAAAAACAACCTATAAATCTTGGTTATTAAGGATATAATTGAGATTTCCCATTTCAGTTCCATTTAGAGTATATATTCTCGGAACTCTTTTTCCAATAAGACAAGCAATTTCATAATTAATAGTTTCCATTTTATCTGCTAACTCTTCTATTGGTATATACCCCTCTTTGTCTTTACCAAAAATTGTAACGCATTGTCCTTCTTTTGCATTGCTAATATTTGTTATATCAATCATCGTCATATCCATACAAACTCTACCCACAACATTCGCCCTTTTGCCACAAACTAAAACCTCGGCATTGTTTGAAAGAATTCTTGGAAAGCCATCTGCATATCCAATTGGCATTATTGCAATTTTTGTTTTCTTGTTTGTTTTATAAACTCTGCCATAACTAACGGTAACACCTTCATCAAATTCTTTTATTTGAGAAATTACAGTTTTTAATTCCATTACTGGCTTTAATCCAATATCCTTTATATTTTTGCAAGGATATAAACCATAAAGAATTAAACCAGGTCGAACCATATTAAGATGCATTTCGGGATAATTAATTATTGCAGAACTATTACAACAATGCTTATATTTAAAGGAAATTCCTTTGATTTTAAGTGCTGAAATAGTTTTTGTAAATAATTCAAATTGCATAGTTGTATAATTGCTTTTTAAATCATCTGAAACTGCAAAATGGGTAAATATTCCCTCTAATTCAAAGACCTTTAACTTACTTATATTTTCAATCTCATTTACTGAAACAGCGATATTTTGCTCATTATTACACAGAAACCCTAATCTACTCATACCGGTATCAACCTTGATATGAATTTTTAGTTTTTTATTTAGTTTTTTTGCTTGATGTGAAAGCAAAGTAGCATATTGTAATGAAAAAACTGTTTGAGTTAAATCATAATTAAACAAAACTTGAAAGTTTTCCTTTGGAGTATAACCTAAAATTATTATTGGCTCTTTAATATTGTTAATTCTTAGTTGAACCGCTTCATCAATATTTGATACGCCAAAATAGTTAACCCCACAACTTTTCAATCTATTTGCTACGAAAGGTGCACCGTGTCCATAAGCATCGGCCTTTACTATACCTATAATCTTGCAATTAGGTTTAATTAGTGCTTTTATGCACTTATAGTTGTGTTCAATATTATCAGTGCTAATTTGTGCCCAAGTTCGTTTCATTGTTTCACTCATTTAGATTATTCCTTTCAAAGAGGTTAGAAGTTATAGATTAGAATGTGTAAATAAAAATTAGGTTATTAGTTCAAAGTTTTTAATTGAAATTTCATAGGTTTCTTGATTATTATTTATTGTTAAGCCCAATGGTAGCATATCTTTAACCTTTAATTTAATAGTAACATTAGTATTTTCATCTAATTTTCCACTAAACTCAAATAAATCATCAACCTTTTTAGCATTTAGGTTCATAAGAACTGTGTCAAGACTTGATAATATATTATTTATCAGCCCAATTCCAGCCTTTATATTTAATGGAATTAAGTCTATTGAAACAGATAATCCCTTGTAATTTACATTGCTTTGCACACCTTTTGTTTGAATTGATAAGCCTTGCAAATTTTTCGGCTCTACTATCTCTATTGAATAATAATCAGGTTTTAACCTTTGCACTTTAAAGGAATAATTAAAAGACTTTGATACAACTGAAATTTCTGCATTATATCCACTTGCTGTTTCATATATTTGAGAAATATTTTCCTTAATAATTTTCTTTTCTTGACTGCTACACGAAAATAAAAGCAGTGTTATCATTAGTGCAAGTATTAATGTACTTACACGGTTAATATAAATCAACTCCCATTGAATTTTTTAAATAATATAGGTAATTCATCTAATAAATCAGATGGTGTCATACCATATTCTGATAGTTTTTTTGCTAAATTATCTGCCGCTAATCCATGATAATAAACGGCACAAACTGCCGCTGATTCTTCACTTAAACCTTGTGCTATAAAAGATGCGATAATACCTGCCAAAACATCTCCGCTTCCTCCTTTAGCAAGACCTGAATTTCCAGTTTTGTTTATATAAACATTTCCGTTATCTGCCACTATTAACGAATATGCACCTTTTAAAACAGTTATTACATAAATATATATTAACATTATAATTTTATTAATTATATTTTTATTATTTTATATTATATTTTTAAAAAGGTCATTATAAAA
>CAZFQD010000183.1:0-3267 GCA_964520885.1 uncultured Oscillospiraceae bacterium
TAGGAAAAGAAACTATTGATACAAACACCTATGGTCAAAGCAAAGGGCGAAACGGTAGTTATTCTACCAACTTTCAAATATCGGGACGTGAGCTTTTGACTCCTGATGAGGTGCGAATGCTTGATAACAAATATGCTCTTTTGTTTATCCGAGGAGAGAGGCCTATTATGGACGAAAAGTTTGATATTCTGAAACATCCGAATGTAGCACTTACAACTGATGGCAAAGCCGACTGCTATAAACACGGTGAGGATAACCACTCTGTTGCATCTATTCAGTTTAATAAAGAGTTTTTAGATACTACTTTTACAGAAATAGATGTTGCAGGCACAAATTACGAGCTTCTGTCCGAGGAGGACTTAGAAGAATATTTTGAAAATTTGAAGGAGAAAACCCAAAATGAAAAACATTAAAAAAACAAATAGAACAAACAAGCTTCCTATGTCCGAAAAGATAAAGAAAGGCTTTCATTTTTACTGTACTATGGTGCTGATGGTTACATTGGTAGTGATGATGAGTATACCTGCTTTTGCAGCAATCAATGACCCACTTACTGTTATCAACAACTTAAGCGAGTTTATCTTTGGTCTTATTAGAGCAATCGGTATGATTTTACTTGGTTTTGGTATCGTGCAAATTGGGCTATCGCTTAAATCTCACGACCCATCCCAAAGGGCAAATGGGTTTTTGACTTTGGCGGGTGGTGTAATTATAACATTTGCTAAAGAAATCCTAACCCTTATCACAGGTGGTTAATATAACTGATTACAAAAGGGGATAAGCATTTTAAGTTGCTTATCCCCTTGAATTTTAATTAAAAAGAGTGTGTTTTGTATATGATTATTATATGGATAATGCGCAGTTTGCTGTTTTGAAAATTGTACACATTTTAAACATAATGGGAATTTGATTGTAAAAATGAATAAAACATTGGGGGGATTGTTGAATGCATTTTAATTGATAATCAACCTCTCCATCCAATATTCATTAAAGCATATTCAATTATTTGGGCCTCTCTAATCATACCTATTTTACGTAGTTCTTTTGCAAAAATTGGCCAAGGCGGATGTATACCTTTATACGGATTCGAATCTGGTCCAGTGTACATACCTCCTCCAGGTCCAGTATATAATCCCCCACCGACTCCAGTATATAATCCCCCACCGACTCCAGTGTATAATCCTCCGCCAACTCCGGTGTATGCTCCTCCACCGACTCCGGTGTACATTCCTCCACCGACTCCGGTATATAAACCGCCCCCGACTCCAGTATATAGACCTCCGCCAACTCCGGTATACGCCCCTCCACCAACTCCAGTGTGCATTCCTCCACCGACTCCGGTGTACATTCCTCCGCCAACTCCGGTATACATGTTTCTAACCCGCATATTTTTCATCTCCCTCAATTATTTGAATGTCATCTATTTTTTTACTATAGATTTAAATTGTATTTTGCTTTTGCTAAGTTTTCAAAAAACGATAATCTACACCGAATAAAAAATTTCCAGAATTATAAGCTTTGCATTATCTATGTTAGTGGTATATCCATCATAAACATAATCGGAAGGTAAAACGCCTGCAAGAAACCGTATTTATTCAATGATTTATATGACTTTACTGTTTTAATGGATGCGAATAGTTTCCGCATTTGCACATTAGCGTCACCGGGGACTCCCCTGTATACAGAGCATAAATCATTGTGTTACATTTTGAGCATTCAAAGCACTGGCAGAATTTCTCCAATGCATCAACTGCTGCTAAAAACTCCGCTTTTGATATTTCATAGTCCGGATTGTAATGTATAAGCACATTTGTTACCCAGTTTTCAGCATTAACCGCAGTAATTAACGTTTTAAGGATGTTAGATAGTGTTTCAAGTTGACTAATTGCCTCAGTTTTATTAAATTCTCGCGCCTGTTGCACTGCCTTTTTTATCAAATCTTGCAGTTCTTTATATGCTGCGTTCATATATTGACCGTAGTCCCATTTATGGACGTTATTATAACGAACACGAGCATGCAATTTATCACAGACGTTTTCAAAGAAGCATTCCATCTCTCTCCTGAAAAAAGCAGAAGCGCCATGAAGATCAATATTAGCCTTCGCACGACTCGTATTCCAAACATCTTGTCCAACCACCATTATTGGGCCTTCCGTAACATTCCAATACAAAAATTGAATACTGTTTTTTCGATTAATAACGCCTTCATTAACAAGATTTTTTGCCCATACCGTATCATGTGTAGTAATAATAAATTGACGTTCTGGGAAAAACCTTTTTAAAAGTCTGCAGAAGTTCTTTCTGTGCTCGATATCTACAGACATCACGACATCGTCCAAGACTACTAATCCTGATTCCGATGTTGTCAGTTTTTCCATTAGAGCAAAAAACAAGGCGATGCCCATACTATCCTGATGTCCCTCGCTGTGAAACGCCATCGGTGGAAATTGACCTTGCCCATAAAAATCAACGCTCATATTAACGGCTGCACCATCATTATTCAATACAGCCGAGAAATCCTTCTCGTCGTCAATATGCATCGCTTTATAAAACTCTGTAAATCGGTCGCTTATAGAATCAAATAATTCATTCAGTACAGTTGCTTGAGAATTGTCATAAGTTTCAAGTAAAAATGCAGCTTTCTCGGCAGCCAACTTAATAGTAGGCAACTTCTTATTAAGTTCTCTGATTTTGTCAAACAACTCATTCGCTGCATTAAGAGCCTGCCACGCATCGCTTTTTATTTTACTATTTTCATCAATCAAAGGGCGTAAAACCGCCAGTTCTTTTTGAATAAGGTCTAAAAGCGTATCAGAACTCTGATTTATTATTGCGATAACGAGTGTCTGGACTTTACTAAAATTCTTATATGCATTATTGTCTTGAAAAGATACATCTGCAATTGATTTTAGTTTATTTTCTAATTCAGCAACGCAACCATTGTCCAACTTTTTGAGTTGTTGCGGAAGCATATCGATTTTAGATTTATATGTTGAAATTTCATTCAGCAAAACGGTAACAGAATTTTTATATGTATCTAGCAGGGTGGATATAGATTCACTCTTTTCTTTTCGTTCTTGTAATATCTGGCGCAATTCGGACTCGGACACCCATTCATGCAAACATAGCGGACACCGCCCTGTACCGTCAAGCAGTGCAAGCCCAGATTTTATCAGCGATATGTAGTTTATATTTTCAATTGATGTATTTTCGTTTTCAATCTTTTGTACGATGTCCTGCACATTCTGCAATTTCTCCTGAAGTGTA
>CAZFQD010000184.1:0-3238 GCA_964520885.1 uncultured Oscillospiraceae bacterium
TGATATAGAAGGAATAACAATTAAGGCTTGGTCAATTTGGGCAAATTCAAGTCAAATAACTGCTCCAAATGCAACCACTATTTTTGAGGATTATTCTGTTTATACCGGTATAGCATTTAAAATTATAGCACCTCTTATATCGGAAGCAAAAACATTCTATGACACGAATTTTGCCGGTGGGGCAATATACTGGACATTCCAAAGATGTGAAACAATTGATAATCAACATTCGTTTACCTATTCAGTTTCTGCAGAAAACATTATTAGTGGTTTTGGTATAGAACAAACATTGGCAATGTTTTTAGAGGGAGTAACCAAAGGTGCGGAAGTTACAATAACGGCTCTTAATGGAGAAACTGAACTATTAGCCACTGACTATATCGGCACAGGGACAACGATAAGAGTAGATAATGGAATTGTTACTGTAACGGATTACACTGCACTTGTTATGGGCGATTTAAGTGGCGACGGTGCTATTGATATAAATGATTTGGTAAAAATGAAGGCACATTTATTAAAAATAGATGAACTAAGCGGCGTGAACTTTGTTGCGGGGGAATTCTTTGTTCAAGGACAAATTTCAATAAGCAACTTAATTCACTTGAAAGAGTATCTCTTGGGTCTTGAGCTAATAGCAAACTAAATATTTATTATCAATATTATCAACAGGTGAGCGAAAAAACTCACCTGTTGATTAATTAGCAGAACTGTATGCCACAAATTATGACTGGTGGATATTTGAACTATATATTCCTCTAAGTAATAGAATTGCTATCTCATATTCCGTTTCAACTGAAAATATAATTTTAGGACTTAGCAAAGAGATGACATTAGCAATGTTTTTAAATGATATAACAAAAGGTGCAAATGTTATTGTTGATTTGGTAGCATTAAAGCAACATCTGCTTAAAATTACTCAGTTAGATGAGTTGCATATTTTTGCAGTAGACTTATCTAAGAATAGTGTTATTTCAATATCAGATTTATTGATATTCAAAAAAACAATTATTGGGAATTATTTGAATAAATTTTAAATAAATGATTTTAAACATCTATAAAATTTATTAATTTGTTACATAATGTTGTGATTTTATTAAAATTTGGAGGAAAGTGTATTATGTTTGCGAAAAAGGTTTTTTCAAAAAGAGCGATTGCATTTACATTGGCTGTTATTCTATTGTTTAGCACTGTTAGTTTTGGTGTTTTTGCTTTGCCAGGTGATTATGATTTAACGAAGCTATTTATCAAAAACAACGGAGATGGAACATGCTACACCAGTGATTACTCAAAGGTCTATGAAAACAATGAATTGGTTTTAACATCATTATATTCATGGGCATACACAAGAAATCTTAAATTTGTATGTGATCCAATAACAGGTGATAACTATTCTTATGTTGCATTTCACATTAGAACAGAACAGGAACTGATTTTAAGTAACCTTTTAACATATATAAGCGATACAATTAAGTTTGAATTGGGCACTTCAAATGCAACACTTTATGCAGATGACGGAACAGTTACCACCACTAAAACCATTCCTATTAACTATTCAGGCTGGGTGGTGGTGAACAGAACCGATTTAACAATAATTGAAGCGGGCTTAACCCCAGCACAGATTGCCTATTGGGAAGACTGGCAATGCTATTCTTCATACTATATTGAGCCACAATTCAATACTGCATTGGATACATCTAAAGAAATATACATACGAGATTTAGGCTTTATTAATAACTTATCAGGTTTTGAAAATGCTTTTACTGATGTTCCAAGTTACTTTGAACAAGTTTCAAATCTGTCTAAGAATTTAGATATAGGCTTTGGATTTTATGGATTAGATTACAGTGCTACTTTACAAGAAGACTTAATACAGTCAGCTTATTCAGACCAAGTTAATACATATGTTATCAACCCATATGATACAAGTGCAATTCAAGAAACCTTGCGAATTGCACAAGAGACTGGCTCACAGGTTTTTATTGCGGTTTCAGGTGCTTTACTGGCAGAAAATGCAAATTATGTACCAAACAGCATTAACCAAGCAGATGCTAAATGGATATTGGCAAGCAATTGGGAAACACGATTTAATACACTCAATCAAGTGTGCATTGATAGTGGTGCCTATTCTGCTCTGGCAGGATGGTATATTGATGAACCATTTTGCTATAAAACAGGCACAACGGCAGGGGGCTACCCCATTACAAACGGCTCAATTACCCCAAATGATTTTCTTTTAGTAACTGAATATAATCATGATGTATTTGGAAAGAGATTTTTCTCTATAATGGGTGGAGTAAGCTATTGTCTGATTAACCGCTCTGGATTATCAGCAGGTGATTTTGCAACCAGAAATGCTTGGATTGACGCATTTTATTTAGATACACCACAAATAACCCCGGAGATGACACAATATGTTACAGATACTGGAATAAATAACTATGATGATTATGGATTTTATGATAGTTATTATAATGATTTAAGGCTTTCAATGGGAAGTAGCTGGAGTGATGCAAAAATATGGCATGTTCCTGCTACAATGCAAATGCATAATTCCCCTATGACTAATAGAGTTGCACATATCAATAAATTATATGATATGCTAAAAAGAGAGAAAAATCCGGGAGGTCTTTTGTGCTATTATTGGAGTATGGGGGTAGAACCTCTTCCAACAGATTGGAATATAAGTGCTAAGTGGGTTTTTGACCCAAGCAGTGACTATTACAGCGAAATTTTAGCAGATAGAACTAAGGAAATTTCTAAGGAAATTGTAAACGGTAATTTTACACTTATAAGGGAACAAGGTGATGTTAATCAAGATACAGAGATTGACATTTTAGACCTAATTGCCATCAAACAACACCTTTTAAATCTTAATATTTTGCAAGAAACAGAAAAATCCTTAGCTGATGTCAATTTAAGCGGTGATATTTCTATATCAGATTTAATTGCTGTTAAAAAAATCATATTGAATATTGTATAATAAAAAACCTCCAACTTGGGATTGATTTGGGGTTTAATTCACCAAACGATTGTGGATGAAAGTGAAAAAATGCAAGGTTTTTGTTAAATTAATTAATAACTTAAAAGATTATTTATTAAAAATAAATTCCTTTAAACTTTCACTTAAATTTCACATAATTTACACATAAGACGATTATAATAAAGATATTCAAATTAACTATATTTTTGATAGTGTAAAAACTTTTATGAAAACTTCTGAAACAAACCCTTGACAGCC
>CAZFQD010000185.1:0-3168 GCA_964520885.1 uncultured Oscillospiraceae bacterium
TTTATCTGCTTAAAAATTTTTAAAAAATGCTTGACTTTTAATAGTTAGTCACCTCGTAAAAGTATAAAAGAAAGCGAACAAAGTTCGCAATTAAGAATTAATAATTTTCCTAAGGCAAGAAATAATTATTAACTCTTAACTCTTATACTAATTAGTTTTTAAAAACGCAGTATATCGGCGAGATAATTTTTCTCATAGCTTTTCTTTGGGAACTTAGCAATACTTGGTGTATTGCAAGTGAGCAAAGGAATGCTATGGGGGAAATTAGCCGTTGAGATATTGTGTTTTTGAAGACTAATTAGTATTAATTGTTAATTGGTTTATACTTCCAACAAATCCTTTTCTTTTTGTGCTACCATAACATCAATTTCCTTACAGTGCTTATCTGTCAACTCTTGAATGTCCTTTTCAACATCCTTTAAGTCATCCTCTGTTATTTCACTCTTTTTCTTCATTTCCTTATATTTTTCAATAATATCCCTTCTTATAGAGCGAATAGCAACCTTGCCTTCTTCTCCATATTTGTAAACCTCTTTAACTAATTCTTTTCTTCTCTCTTCAGTTAATGAAGGAAAATTAAGCCTAATATTCTTGCCATCATTAGAAGGATTAATACCTAAATCTGATGCTTGAATTGCTTTTTCAATAGACTTCAAGCTTGATGCATCCCAAGGTGAAATTAAGAGCACTCTTGCCTCAGGAGTTGAAATTGCTGCCATTTGATTAATAGGAGTTGCTACTCCATAATAATCAACCAAAATCCTATCCAAAACTATGGGATTTGCTCTTCCTGCTCTAATAGTTGTAAATTCATATCCTAAAACATTAAGAGTCTTTTGCATTTTTTCCACAGTATCATTATATTCTGCTTTCATTTAGTTTTCCTCCTTAACAATTGTTCCAATTTCTTCACCCATAATAGCTTTCATTATATTTTCTCCATCATCTAATGCAAAAACAAGAATTGGTATTTTATTATCCATACATAAAGATGTTGCTGTGCTATCCATAACCCCTAATCCTTTATTTATAACTTCAATATAACTTAATTTTTTAAATTTTTTAGCCAACTTATTAGTATTTGGGTCATCTGAATATACCCCATCAACTTTTTTGGCAAGTAATATTATTTCAGAATCAGTTTCAACAGCCCTCAATGCCGCCGCAGTATCAGTTGAAAAGAATGGGTTTCCTGTGCCACATCCGAAAATAACAACATATCCTTTGCAAAGATGTGTAATAGCCTTGTTTCTAATATATGGTTCTGCTATCTGTCGCATTTCAATGGCTGTTTGCACCCTTGTTGGGACACCTAATTGTTCTAAGGAATCTTGTAGAGCAAGTGAATTCATTACTGTGGCTAACATTCCCATATGGTCAGCTCTTGTTCTATCCATTTTACTTCCACTTCTGCCTCTCCAAAAGTTACCTCCACCAACAACAATGCCAATTTGTACCCCTAAATCAACACATTCCTTAATTTTATTGCATACCCCTTCTAATACTTTAAAATCAATTCCAAAATTTTTTTCTCCAGCTAAAGCCTCACCACTAATTTTTAACAACACTCTTTTGTACTTTGGTAGCACCCACATCAACTCCTTATTATGTTATTTTTATTATTATAAATATTTTACATTAAATAATATAAAAAGTAAAGTCTTTAATAATAATATTCTTAAAAATAAATATAGCCTGAATAAGTTCAAATTCTTATTCAGACTAATTTTAATATGAATTTAGATAACTGCTAAAAAATCATCAACAATCTCGTATAGTGTTGTTGGGGTAACTACCCCATTTGAAATTTTCTTGATAAAATCAATTGCCTTTTCTTTAACTGAAGTTAAGCACCGCACTTGCTGTGAAATATCATCTCTTTCTTCTTGCTCCATGGTAACGAGAACCCCATATTCCTTTCCATTTTCGGTTTGCTCATCAATAAGGTAATAGTGAACTTTAAAATCATTACCTTGTTGAGTTTTAGCGGTAATTGTTATTGCTTTTTCACTGTTCAATAGTATCACTCCTCATTTAATTTGTTAAAGTAATACCATAATATTGTATCGTGAATTGTATATCAATAAAAAACTTTCGCAATTTTTGACAAATACCTACATTTTGATGTCACCAACAAGTTTCTTCAAATTTGTGTTATAATTTACATTAAAGTTTTTCATAAGTTATAAACAATTTAGTTTTTTTGCACAAATATCCCTTCTAAAAAATTTCTTGAATTTTCAATATCTTTTATTTTTTTATAGTTTTCCTTATATACTTCAATTATGGCAGGTCCAGAATACCCGCTTTTCATTATTTTATTTAAAAGGTTTTTGGTATCAAGTTCGCCCATTGAAGGTAATAAGCAATCGTTATCCGCACTATAATCACTTAAATGAACATTAATAATTCTACCGCTCATAGCTTTTAATATATCAAAAGGAGAATATCCAGCTCTATTTGCTTGTTTAACATCAAATGTAAACTCAACATTGTCTTTTAAGCAATCCCTCATTTGTGTAACAAACTCTAAATCGCCACTTTTGCAATTTGCAACATTCTCTTGAGCAAAAATAATTCCCTCCTCTAAAGCCTTTTCTCTTAAAGTTGCATATATTTCAAAAGATAAATTAATATCGGTTTTGTGTTTTATATAATCTCCATGAAAATTAAACACCTTTGCTCCCATTTGTTTAGCTGCGTAAAATTGCTTTTTGTAATTTTCTATGCCCTCTATCATTCTTCTTTTATATTCAGTAAAAAAATACATTGTTTCAGCAAATGATGTAAAAGGATGAAAAGAATATAAAGATAACCCATAAAAATCACACTTCTTATTAAATTCTTTAATATACTCACTTGAATACTCACTTTTTGCATTTACAAAAACCTCAAAAATCTTAAAACCAGCATCAGCTAACAGCTTTAAAGACTTTTCAGTTTCAAGCGGATAATAACAAGCTGTAGAAGCTCCAATTTGCATTTGTTTTCCTCCTATCATTGAAAATTCTAATTGTATTAATATTATAGTTTATAAATCCAATGAATGTCAATTCTTTTTGCTAATTCAACAAAACAAAAAGCAGTAGCATAAAATTACTACTGCTTTTAAATTAATGCCGGCACCGACCTATCTTACCGGAAAGTCGCCCTTCAAGTATTTTCAGC
>CAZFQD010000186.1:0-3151 GCA_964520885.1 uncultured Oscillospiraceae bacterium
TTATGAAGATAAATAGATTATACGTGATAAAAATGACAATTGGTTTGCCAAGAGCTTTGCTTTATTATAGATATAAAGATTTATGGGAAACTTTTTTTAAAGAATTAGACTGCGAAATTATAACAAGCGAAGAAACCAACAAAAAAATATTAAGCGATGGAATTAATTTTTCTATTGACGAATGCTGCCTTCCAACTAAGATATATATGGGACATATTTATTCATTAATAGGTAAATGCAATTATATATTAATTCCAAGAATTGCAAGTTATAGTAATAAAAATGATGTATGCGTTAAATTTAACGCATTATATGATATTGTAAAAAATACTTTTGAAAATGCAAATATTCTTGATTACAACATTGATGTAATGAATGGTCAAGACGAGCAAAAAGGTTTTATAAAAATGGGAAAGGTTTTAGGCAAAAATTATATACAATCTTTGATGGCATATAAGAAAGCTAAAGCAACTCTATTAGAAAGCGAAAAACAAAAAATCAATATACAGACAAAGTTGTTAAAAAGTTATGACAAATTGAAAATTCTAATTGTTTCTCATCCTTACAACAGCTATGATAAATTAATTGGTTATCCCATAGCTCAATATATAATCAAACTCGGAGGCATTCTTATTTATGCAGATGCAACAAATAAAAAAAATAGTTTAGTAAAGTCAAAAGAAATTTCAAAGTCTTTATATTGGATATATAATAAAGAATTAATTGGTTCAATTAAACTATTAGAAGATAAAATTGACGGAATAATTTTATTAACAGCATTCCCTTGTGGTCCCGATTCACTTGTAAATGAATTAATATTAAGAAAACAAAAAAAGTTGCCCACAATAAATATTATTTTAGATGAAATTCAAGGAGAAGCAGGGATGCAGACAAGAATTGAAAGTTTTATGGATATAATAAAGGAAAGAGCCAAGGAGAAAAACTTATGAGTAAAGTAATAAGTTTCCCTCATATGGGAAACTATCATATTCCAATCGAAACTATGTTAAAGTTAATATTTAAAGACCATAAAATTTTAACAGCTCCAAAAATCACAAAAAAAACATTGGAATTAGGAAGCAAATACAGTCCTGATTTTGTTTGCGTTCCTTTTAAATATAATTTAGGCAACTATATAGAAGCATTGGAAAAAGGGGCTAATGTTTTAATTCAAGCAGGCGGAGGATGCAGATTCGGATATTATGCAGAAATTCAAGAACAAATATTGAGAGATTTAGGATATAAGTTTGAATTTATTAAATTAATTAAAGATAAAATTAATTTGGTAAGCTTATATAAAACATGCAAGGGAATAGGAACTAATTTATCGTTCCCCCAATTTGTTTATGACATTTTATTAATAATAAAAATGGTAAAAATAATTGACAACATAGAAATGTACATTAGAGAAAATATAGGTTTTGAAGTAATCCAAAACAGTTTTGAGAATTTGCACAAAGATTTTTTAGAAGAGATACAAACTATTAGAAACTTTAAAGCCTTGAATAATTTATTCAAAAAATATGACGAGAGATTTAATAAACTTAGTATTAATAAACCGAAAGATTGTTTAAAAGTTGGTTTGGTAGGAGAACTGTATACTCTTATGGAACCGTTTAGTAATTATTTTATTGAAAAAGAACTTGCAAAAAATAATATTCAAGTAAGCAGATTTATAACGGTTACTTTTTTATTGTTTCAAAAATCAAAAATTGAGAAAAAAACATTACAAAAAGCTGGGAAATATTTAAAATATGCAATAGGAGCCGATGGAACTGATAGCGTTGAAAGAAGTAAAACATTAGCTGAAAAGGGGTATGACGGAATAATTCATATAAAACCATTTGGTTGCACACCCGAAGTAAATGCTATGCCAATTTTGCAAAATATAAGCAAGGATTATAAGATACCTATACTCTATTTTAGTTTTGATTCTGGGACCTCTGAAACAGGTGTAAAAACAAGATTAGAAGCATTTAATGATATGATATTAATGCGAAGGGAAAAACAGATATGCTAACAGGATATTTAGGAGTAGATATTGGTTCAATATCTACTAAGGGTGTAATTATCGATGAAAACAACAATATTATTGCCAATAATTACATTTGGACTGAAGGAAATCCAATAAAAGCAGTTAAAAGTATAATAAAAGATTTAAAAAATCAAATTGAAACTAAAAATATTACAATAGCATCAGTAGGAACTACAGGTTCGGCAAGAAAACTAATAGGAGTAATGCTAAATGCCAATGTGGTAAAAAATGAAATAACTGCCCATGCGATAGGCACACTATCGATTTTCCCTACTGTAAAAACAATATTTGAAATAGGAGGACAAGATTCAAAAATAATTATAATTGAAGATGGAATTGTTGTTGACTATGCAATGAATACATTATGTGCGGCAGGTACAGGCTCGTTTTTAACTTCGCAGGCAAAAAGATTGGGGATAGATGTAGAAGATTTTGGAGATATAGCCTTAACATCTCAAAACCCAACTAAAATTGCCGCAAGATGCACTGTTTTTGCCGAGTCTGATTTGGTGCATAAAGCACAAATAGGTCATAAAATAGAGGATATAGTAGCGGGACTTTGTATGGCTGTTGTTACAAATTATTTAAATAATGTAGGCAAAGGTAAAAATATTAAAGCACCAATTGCTTTTCAAGGAGGGGTTAGCAAAAATATTGGAGTTATAAAGGCTTTTGAAGAGGTAACAAAAGAAAAAGTATTCGTTGACGATAATTCTCATTTAATGGGAGCATTAGGAGTTGCAATTTTGGGAAAAGGTCATAAAAATGGTCAAAACTTCGATTTAAATATTACCGATATTAATTTTGAAACCAAAGGAATTGAATGCAAAAAATGCTCTAACAACTGTGAAATTATTTGTTTTTATAAGGATACTGTTTTAATAGATATGTGGGGAAATAAATGCGAAAACGGAGGAATTAGGAATGAGGAGTGAGAAACAAGAAAACTCACAATTTAATGTAGAATGCAGAATGTAGAATGAATTTATAGTTATATACGGTTTAAAAGCCGTTTGGCACACAAATATTCTAATGAAGTATCACTTTGTGATATACCTTAGGTAACTATTCAACCCCCACCTAACAAATTAATTCAAAATTAACTACAATTAATAA
>CAZFQD010000187.1:0-3078 GCA_964520885.1 uncultured Oscillospiraceae bacterium
TATCCCATCTAACTGGACGACTAATATGTAGCAAAAGTTCATCAACAAATAATAAAAGAGCGGAAATTTTTGCCGATATTACTTCGGTTCGTATTATCTTGCATTTTAACATCCCCTATTCGTTAACACAAGAAGAATCTCACCTTTAGTTTTTGAAGGTGAGATTCTTGATATTTACAAAATTTATAGTTATTTATTTTTATAAAAAAAAGATTCCTCATATAATGCTTTTAAGCTGTCTAAAGGACAATCTCCATTAATTCCATTTCCGGCAGTAAACATAAATCTGCCATTCTTCCTATTATATGTATCAAATAAATATCTAACTTCATTTCTGACATCCTCACAAGTTCCATAAGGGATTATCCTTTGAACATCAAAACCTGCCCATATACATATTTTATCGCCGTAAAGTTGAGCTATTCTTTTTTCGTCCATAGTATATTTTTGAATTGGATGGATAACATCTAAACCAATTTCTATGAAACTTGGCAAAAACTTTTCAATGCAACCACAAGCATGCAACCAAAAATCCATATTTAGGGAATGAATTTTGTCTGAAATCTCCTTGTAATATGGTTTAAAAAATTCATCAAATATTTCCTGCGAAAAAAATTGACTTTTCTGCGTACCTAAGTCATCAGATGTAAATATTCCATCCGCAGAAACTTCATATTTTGCTCTTTCTATTATTCTTAAATAAAAATCTGTTATAGCTCTATATAATCTATGTACTTCATTAGGATATTCATAATAATCTGTAAGTGCATTGGTCATCCCTCTAAGTTGCCAATGACGTTCAAAAAGGCAAAACCACCAATATAACAGTCTATACCTTCCGTCATTTTCCGGATTAAAAGAAAACATTTTAGAATAGTTAGCATTAGGAAAATTATTTATAATTCCGTCAAGTAAAGACCAATTATTAATAGCAACCCTTTCGTCAAGACCTAGTTTCTCATCAAAGTTCTGTTCATAATTAACCCATCTATATTCTTTTTCATCACTTCTACCATCAAAAACATTAGGAATATCAGCTCCAATTATTATAACATCCTGTGGATAGTCCTTCATAATATCCAAAACATATTGTTGTTTTTGTTTTTCAAAATTATCCGAATGTGTCCAAAATTGCAAAATAACCGGAACTCTACTTGCTTTTTTGATACCATGAATTACATTATAAATTTCTTCCTTATTTAACGGTAAGTATTTAATAACTTTCCCCTCGTTTCTATACAAACTATATTTATCTTTTGGACTATGTTGAAAAATTTCCACTCAAATAGTCCTGCAATACTGCATTAGGACTTTTATAATTCAAACAAACCATAGTTTTATTTCATCATTTTTCTCTTCAATTTTAAAGAAAACAGGCCGCTCAAACGGAGTATTATTTGGACAATGAATTGTAAGTATAAGCTCATTATTTAAGCTTTTAAATATCATTCCATGTCCGCCGTCTTTTTCAAAAATCGGTTTCTCAATTTGTCTCCACGGTCCGTATATTCCATTTTCTGATACAGCTTGTCCTATTGCATATCCTGTTTTTGACACGCTTGACCAAATCATTATTAAAGAACCTGTTGTTGATTGATATATAAACGGTCCGTCAGTTATATAAATATTATATTTATTATTATCATTCCAATTATTACCTATTGTCCAAGGAGCTTCTGATGCTCTAAATAGAATGGTTGGATTATCTAATGGTGTTTTCAAGTCTTCGGATAAGGGCATAACACAAATTTCACCATCATTTACTTGCACCCATTCATGGCAAAATATTATATATGGAATTCCTTTTTCAACCCAAAATGTTCCGTCAAGGCACTCCCAATCATTAGGAGTAATAGGTTTATCAGATATAGGAATAAATGGTCCCAAAGGAGAGTTGCTCTTTAATATCTGTGTTCCTCTGCAAATATTATCAGCTTTGAAACTTGCAAACATATAATAATTGTCTTTATACCTATGCACTTCCGGTGCCCAAAAATTTTGATCTGCCCAAAAATCAGCAGAACTTTTAAATACTGTATATGGTCCGCTCCAACTTTCAAGGTCTGTTGATGTATAAGCGTTAAACCCATCTGCTTTACCTTCCCATACATTTTCGTCTGTTGTTCCATATAAATAATAAACACCTTTTTCACATAGAATAAAAGGGTCCCGAATTCTAATATTTGATGAAAGCGTCTTTATTTCAGATGAGCAACTGGTTGTAGATGATATGTTCCCTTGACTTGAAGACTTTGAAGAAGATATTGCTGATTTTATATTGTTTGATGTAGCACTGCTTAATGTTTGCAAGTTTGATCCTGTTGAAACTTTACTTAATAGCTCAGAGGATACCATATTAGAACTATTGTTTGAAACAACAGAACTTGATGGATTAATATTTGGCTTACAAGATGTAAATATAGTTAATAAAGAAAACGCCATAATAATATAGAATGCTCCTTTTTTTGTAAGATATTTATTTATTGTATATATTTTATTATCATTTTTCATTAGCACCAATATCCGTTAACCCATTTGGCACAATATTTCCCCAATAATCTTTTCCGCCATTATTATCAATTGCTCTTCCGGCATTTATACATGGTGAGCCTGTCTTTAACTTATATCCGTCAACTGTGTTAATTCCAATATCGCCATTACCCGAATTCACAAACATTGGGTCAGTAGTGATAATATGCGGGTCATTTAGCGTTATTGTTAGATTAGGTGCATAAAAACAATTGTAATCAAATATAGCTCCTGATGTTAAACAATTGCCCCCTGTTCCTAAATTCATAAAAATATTATTGTAAAAATATGCTTCCCCAACATCCCCTTCAGCACCTGTAGAATATATCATTTCAGTATTTGATGATGCTCCTAAATAAATTGTATTGTTGTAAACATAACAGTCCTGAGTTGCAGCACCTACAACGCGAAAAACCTTATATCTGTCATTTTGGCTTATGTTATACCTCACAATAGCACTATTATTGGAATATGAAGCGAATGATGTAATCAATATAAATCCGCCCATATTATCATGGCTGTAATTATATTGCATTATATTGTTTGTGC
>CAZFQD010000188.1:0-3039 GCA_964520885.1 uncultured Oscillospiraceae bacterium
TTTTTCTTTCAATTTCAGTTAGAACTTCATACTCAACATCAAAAATATGCTTAATACCCGTTTCTTCCTTATCATTAAAATCATCAAGGCTGTAATGTTTTTCTGTTTCCCTTCGTTTGTTATCCACCTCCTCGTCATCAATAGAATGTAATGTTTCAATAATTGCCTCTGTAACCCCATCATCCCCAGGTTTTAAAACTGTCTTTCTGCCATCTGCTCCGTAGTAGATGTAATTGGTGCGATTACCTTTGCCAGTTTTGAAATTTCTGGACATTTTTATTTCCTCCTTAAATTTTGTTTCGTTTTTTCTTGTTGCATAATAATTTTTTAGCTTTATATAACCTCCTTTTAGGCATAAAAAAAGGAGCCACACCTTTTACAGTGCAACTCCCACAATTTGCCTATTTATTTCTAAGCATAAAAAAACCACTTTATCGTCTTAGCGACGACTTTGTGGCATACTACTCTATATTACTTAACAAAAAACCTTTATTTTAGGCTTATTTGTTTAGTCGTATTCTTTATCATCTAATCTAACAACACATAAATAAAATTTGTAATTGCCAAAGTATTTAGCCTCTGCCCAGCAGGTAGCCTCATCTGACATTCCGTCAAAGAATGTTGATGCTTCATATTGTTTTGTTATTTTCATTCCATCAAATGTGTCGCTCATTATTGTGTTTTTTAATTCAACAAAATCACTATTCTTTGAGTATGAAGCCCATTTCACTTTGCCACCCTCAAAATATATTAGTACGGTTGGGTCAGTTGATAACTTAACTAATTTAATCGCCATAGCAGTTACGGATACATTTCTCTCGCTTGCTAACTTTTCAATAAGCTCCATAGTAATATCATTTTTCTTAACAATATCAGCTAATGAGGTAGAAGGCATTAATAACTCTGCCGCAAATAAATTAGCATCTTGTTCAACGCTAACACCTTTGCTGTTCCAATAAAAATCCTCTGTTCTACAGCAATGAACACCGTGGTGCTCTATAACATGCCCAATTTCGTGAGCTATGGTAAAACGCTCCCTACCTTCATTATCAATATCAGGGTCAATAACTATTAGCCTTTTTAATCCCACAGCCTTACAAGCACCTAAAATACCATCCTTGATTTTTTCTTTTTTAATAACTATATTAAGCTTTTCAGCCACATAATATAGATCAATAGGTTCATTGATATTAAGTTCAAGTTCTCTAATGATTTTTATTGCCATAAATTCGGGGTCTGTTTTCCCAAAAAATCCATTATTTTTCATCACCAAACTCCTCCTTAAAGATTTTATCCAATTTGTCCATAGCTTCTTTATCGTTTGTACCTTTTTCTGCTCTAAAACCTAAAGCCTTTGGCAACTCATTTGAATAATACTTATCCTTATGTTTATCAAGCTCTGCAAACTTTTTATCAAAATCATTAGTTGTTTTCATCGATTTGCCCAGCTTTACAAATTCAATTAGCTCTATGAATTCATCATAATCAGCTTTACTTAACTGCTGCTTAAAATAGTTTAAGTCAATTTTTTCATTGGCATTTAGCTTATCTGTATATATTCCCAAAGCTTTCTCTATTGATAACATTTTTCACACCTCCTATTAGTTAATGGCAAAAAACTTGAAAAGTCGTCGCTACTCATAATAAATTTTTTTAAAATTATCTTTAAAGGCTTTTATTGCCCTGTAATACATTGAATTTACTGCATCCTCGCTCATTTGTGCCATTTTTGAAATTTCCTTTGCTGACATCCCATTTAAGCGTAATTGCATAACCTGCATGTGTTCCGGCGATAACATTTTCTGAGCCGTAACAACAGCCTCTCTTAGTTCCTTATCAATAAGGATTGTAAGAGGATCATCATATATACAAGTAGTTTCGGAAAATTCAATGATTTTATTCTCTTTGACGACTTCTTTGATCTTTTCAAGTATTTTATACTTTGCTATACCACAAACATATGTAGAAAATGAAGATTTACCATTATAATATTCAAGCTTTTCAATGCTGGTCTTTAAAGTGCTTGAAAAAATCTCTTCCTTGTCGGCTTCAGTTAAGGTTTTTGCGTTACTGTGAGAAAATATAAAGCCTTTAACAATAGGGAAGATGCTGGCATATAATTCTTGTCCTGCTTTTTCATAGTCACATAAATAAAGATGTACAAGGTTATAGTCATTTATGTGTTTTGTATTTGCAATCATACCAGCCCTCCTTTTTGTTTTAGTAGTCAAATTAGCCTTTTGTTTCTATTTCCATAAATCATCAAGAGTAGTTGCTTCCATCAATTTTGCATAAGAGGTGTAGCGAGGAGCTTGTGGTGCTTTACCTTTTGTATTGCCTGACAAAGAAACTTTGTCAATCTGCTTTGCTCCACCCTTAAAATACAAAATATACTTACCAGTATCTTTATACTTCTCAATTTTTTCAACCTCAGCAATATGTGTGATTGCAGAAACAGGTGCCACTTGATATGCTGCTATATATTTAATTTTAGACAACATAGCCGCAGATATCCTGATTTGATACCAGCATTTTTCTCCGATAAACACTTCTTTAAATCCGTCTTCTTTTGCGGCAACCACAACAGTATCCAAATCATCAAGGTCAGTTGAAACAGGTACAGAATCTATAACATCGTCTTGAAACGGTGTGAATCTATGAAGTAACTTACCTTTAGAAAAATAACTTTGTGCTTCAATAATATCTGTGTCAATCTTAATTTTGGTAAGAACTCTTGTAAGTTGCTCGCTTGTTTCATTGATTACGATAATTACTGCAACCTCATTATCAAAGATAAGCTTATCCAATAGCTCATTAATATTGTTATATTTTGAAGCAGCAATAAAATCAGTAACCTTTTTAAGTTTATCTTTATCAGAATTTATATCATCCAATAAGATGGTTTTTATTTTATGTTTGCTTATATCTGACGAAATTGCAAAGCGAAGTACTTGCTCACCGATATGTCCATAAACATCATGGTCACTTAGTTCCACCTCTACAAAATAAAGAATAGGATCTTCGTGGAATTTCAAATCC
>CAZFQD010000189.1:0-3035 GCA_964520885.1 uncultured Oscillospiraceae bacterium
TGTTTCAAGGCTTAAAAGTTTTTGGTATGGTCAACTTTCTGCAATTGTAGAACCTATTGCAGGAGTTATTGGAGCGATTGCTGTATTGTCAATGAGACCACTATTACCATATGCTTTATCCTTTGCCGCCGGAGCTATGATTTTTGTTGTAGTAGAGGAATTAATACCAGAAGCACAATCAAGTGGAAATTCTGATTATGCAACAATGTCAACAATATTTGGTTTTGCTATTATGATGTTATTAGATGTTGCCTTAGGATAAAAAATAAAAGATGTTGAAAAGATTATGAGTATAAATAATGAAAGAATTACTAAAACTCAACAAAGGCATAATGGGCTTTGTTGCACAATTATTGAAAACATTGGCGTAACATTAGGGAAAACAATAGTTTTAAAGGATATTAATCTTCACATACACTGTGAAGAGTTAACTGTTATAATAGGACCAAACGGAGCAGGCAAAAGCACCTTGTTAAAAGCAATTTTTGGAGAGTTTTCTCATAACGGAACACTTTCATTCTTAGATGAAAAAGCCTATTTTAATTTTCCAATAACAACTCTGTCAATTGCATTATAATCTTTAAAAATTTTAATATTCCAAAAGCCATTTAATTTCATTAATTCTTTAATAAATTCGCTTTGAGAAATTCCACATTCAAAGCATAAAAAGCCATCTTTTTTTAAGATGGCTTTATAATTTTTTATAATGCTTTTGTAAAATATATATCCATCTTGACCACCGTCAAGTGCAATTAAAGGTTCGTTTTCTATAATTCCGTTGTCTAATTGTTTAATATCCCCAGTTTTTATATAAGGCGGATTTGAAACAATAATATCGGCAGATATATCTTTTAATTGGTTGCAATTATGCTTTAAAATATCAAAAACTTTAAAAGCAACTTGATTTTCAACCAAATTTAATTTTGCATTTTTTCTTGCTACATCAATTGCCTTTTTTGAAATATCAATTCCAATACAATTAATGTTTTTGTTATAATGTGCAAGCGAAATTGCAATACAGCCACTTCCACAGCATAAATCAACAACTAAAATATTTTTTTTATCCTTACATTTTTCCAATGTCTTTTCAACCAAAATTTCCGTTTCTGCTCGTGGTATTAAAACATTTTCATTAATTAAAAAAGGCAACGACATAAATTCCCACCTGCCTAAAATATATTGCAAGGGAATATTATCAAGTCTTTTATTAATATCCTCAAAAAAGGCTGTTTCCTCTTCTTCGGATAATAAAACATCATTTATTAAAAGTTCGGCTCTTGTTTTATTTGAATGCTTTTTTATTATGTAGGAGGCATCGGTGGAGGCATTTTCTATATTGTTTCGCTCTAAACGATTTTTGCCGTCTAAATATAGCTTTTTAGCACTTACCATTTGTCCTCTTCCTTATTATCGGTTAAAACAGCATTTATAGAAGCGATAGCAACTTCTAATTGTGCGTTGTCCGGTTCTTTTGTGGTAAGTTTTTGAAGCAAAATGCCAGGGAAAGATATTATTTTTGTAAACCAATTATCATATTTTCCTGCAAATTTTATAATTTCATAACTAAGTCCCGCAATTAATGGAAGAAAGCAAAGTTTTATTATAATTCTTAAAAATATATTATTCCAAGGAACAATTGGCAAGGAATAAACTAAAATACTAATTATCATAACTATAAGTAAAAAACTTGTTCCACAGCGAGGGTGCTTTGTTGAATATTTTCTCGCATTTTCAACTGTAAGTTCTTCATTTGCTTCGTAGCAGTGAATTGTTTTATGCTCAGCACCGTGATATTCAAAAACTCTTTTAATATCCTTTATCATTGAAACACTTGACAGATAAATTAAAAAAATTGTCAAACGAATAATACCTTCTATTAAGGTTTTATAATCCCCTAAAGCACCACCTAAAATGTTGTCCAATCCTTTAGTTGAAACTGCTGGCAATATTGTAAATAAAAGCACAGCAAAGCCTAATCCTAAAAATAGTGCAACACCCATAACAACATTTAAAATATTTCCACCCGTTATTTTAGAAAGCCATTTTTCAAATTTTGAAGGCTCGTCATCCTCTAATTCAATGCCGGCTAAATCAGCAGAGCGAGCAAGGGATTTATAGCCCAAAATCATACTTTCAACAAAGCCAACAGCACCTCTTATTATTGGAAATTTTAATATAGGATACTTATCTTTTAAATTAGAAAATTTCATTTGCTCAACAACAATAGTTCCATCAGTATGTCTTACTGCAACAACACTTTTTTTAACTCCACGCATCATAACCCCTTCCATAACCGCTTGTCCACCTATAGAGGTTTTATGCACACTACTTTTCTTACTCATTTTCATTCACCGTTAAATCTTTCTCTAAATATTTTTTTGAAATAAATGGAATTGCCGCTGTAATCCAAAATGTGCAAATGAAATATCTAATAAAATCAAAAACACACCAAATAATCGTGGTTTCTTTTATAAAGAGTAGAAATAATACCTTTAAACCATTTTGCAAAATAAGGGCTACACCTAAGCCCAATATCATTTTTATTACTTGTTTTTTTGGCTTGTTTATTGGGTTAAACTTAATAAATTTATTTTCAACAACAATTCCGACTATTGCACCAATTGAAGAGCCTGTCATATTAAATGTATCTCCGGGGAAATTTAGGTTTACAAAAATTATAGCAAAAAAACTTGGAATTGCATATAGCAAAAACCATAAAGGCTCTTTTTTCTTTTCTAAAATATCATAAATTTTAAAACTTACAAAGCACCAAACAGCACCAAATGCAAGCCCGCCCAAAACATCATAAACCGTATGAACACCCAAATAAACCCTTGAAAAGCCAATTAAGAATATTAATGCAAAGCCTATTAATGGGAAAAATCGTTTTAATTTAAAACCAATTAGACCAAAAACAGTAGTAGCATTTTGGGTATGTCCGCTTGGATATGAGTAGCCAGTAGCAGTTTGCATTCTAAGGGTGCGAATTTCGTCTTTATATTTTACAAATGGTCTTTGTACTCTAAAAATATTTT
>CAZFQD010000190.1:0-3016 GCA_964520885.1 uncultured Oscillospiraceae bacterium
TTTTCAAGAAAATCAAACATTTCCTTTGATGGATAACCTCTATCAAATAAAAATACGTGTCAAGGGGACGGAGGTTTGACAATCATATTTATTATGTTAATTTAACATCTAAAAATTTACATTAATAATAACATATTGAAAACTGTTTTGTCAATTACCGTTTTTTTAATTTTTCTATACTCATTTTTTTAAAAATTTAAAAATCTAATCAAAGAATATGGCTAATCCTCCGTCGCCTTTGGCGACACCTCCTTTGAAAAAGGAGGCTTTATTTAATATATTTGTCTATCAAAATTAGCAACCCCAAAATTATCGGCTGATGTAAAATATATATAAGAAATGGATAGCGACCAACAAAGGAAACAGGCTTAAAGTCAAATTTGTAAAACCATTTTGGAAAGCGTTGCTCTTTGATATATTTCCCTAGTTTTGCTCCAAACAAAAATAAAAATAACCACGGTAATAATGGGAAAAAATCGGCAGAAAAGAAATTGTTTGCCGGAAAGCCTATTATAAATAATGGAATTACAAGTTTATAATTTAGTATGCTAACTACAAAAGGTTCGATTGGCGAAACTAATACTGTAATATAATAGTAAACAAAAAATAGAATTAAGAAAATCCAAATTGGGATTTTTTTAAAAACATTATGCAAAAACTTTTCAATTAAAAAATAAATAAAAATGCAAAACCCAAAGCAATGCAAAACTCCAAAGTATATTTCATTTCCTTTTACAAATAAAACAGTGAAAAGAGTTAATAAAAATGCAAAGCCAATTAAATAAATAGCTCTTCTAAAATTGCTTTTACTAAAATTTGAGGTAATTCCTGCAATAATAAAAAAACACATTACAACAATAAACCAAATAACAGAATATAAAGGAGTATTAAAAAAATCAATTAATTTGTATATCCATAAAGTACTTGAAAATAGACCATAGCTTTTAATATCATATAAGCTGTGGTCTAAAATCATTAATATAAGTGCAATTCCACGAATTACATCTAAAATTTTAATTCTGTTGGTTTCGCTATTGAAATCACTCATATTTTCACAAATAAGCCTTTAACTTCTCAAATATTTCGTAAACTTTAGTTGAAGGAGCCATTTTAGAAGGTACTAACTCAAAAAAATTTTGCTCTAATTGTTTCGCATTATATATTGCAACATCAAGATAAGGTTTTAATAACTCATAGACATTTTTTAAGTTTTTCTCATATTTATCAATTCCTAATTTTTTAAAATACACATCAAGCTTAGGGTAATAATAATCACGAATTATATCTGATTCAAATAAATCAAAATGAAGTAAATACCATAACTCAACACACTGGTTTGACCAAATTGGATGATATGTAATATCTTCATTTGATAGAGCAATACATCTATGTTTGGTATTATCAAAATCATCCTTTGGAAAATCATCTTAGTCATAAACAAGCCATACATGTTTTATAGGATTTAAATTATTTCTCACATGTTCTTCTGCTTTTTTTAAGAGGCTTAATGTATTTTTTCCTTCGCCTTCAATTTGTATTTCAATTTTACCTTTATATTTATTATTTATAACTTGCTTTAAGCCTTCAAAGTATAGTGGCTCTGTTTTTGTTCCTTCTGTAACTATTAAATGATATTCAGGTGGAGATGGCACAATTTTTCCTTTACGGGGTTCTAACCATCTTTTCCCTAAATCACTCTTTTTAGTAGGTTTTTTACTCATTCTTAAACCTCCCAATTAAGCATAGTAGTTAAATAGGGGTCTGCACCATATCGCCCTTCCATATATTGCTTGTCAAAAGCAGAATTTGCTCTTATTCTCTCTCCATTTTCATCTCTAATATCATAAAGTGAATATATTTCACTTGATTCTTTTTTGTTTTTTGCGGCAAACCAAATTTCATCTCGCCTAAATAAATCATTTTTCATTGTTGTTAAACAATGCGAAGTAAAAATAAGCTGAGAACCTTTTTTATTCATTTGAGGGTTTTTATAAAGCGAAATAATAAACCTTAATAGTTTTGGATGTAGCTTAATATCAAGTTCATCAAGTACTGTTAATCTTCCTTCTACAAGAGAAATAATAATTTGGGGAATAATACAAAAAACTTTTGCAGTACCTGCTGACTCATCAAGAAGGTTCAATTCATATTCTTTACCATCAATAATATGTTTTGTAAATATATCAACTTCCTTTTCTTCCTTATTTATCTTAATTCTAAAATCTGAAATATCAATATCCATACCATTTAGCATAGTAATAAACATTTTTTTAAAATTTGGATTTTCAGAAAAAAATATTCCTTCTTCTAAACTATGGTTCGCACAATTTATTAAGATGCATTTTTCAAACCATTCAATTGAGTCTTTGATAATGGGTAAATTATATGTTATACTTAAAAAAGATAAATAAGGCATTTTTTCATTTACTTCTTTACTAATTTTTGATTTTTTTAATAAAGAGCCTAATTCAATTTCTCCTTCACTCCTTGAAAAAAGCATAGCAGTTCTTTTTCCGCCGATAGCTTTACGATATAAATATTCCGCATTAACTTTACCATTAAATAGCGAAAGATTATAACGATATTCATATTTTGAAGTTCTAAAAAAAATCTCAAATTCTGTTGGTTCGTTTTTTGATAAATCATCGAATATAAATGGTTCGCAGTCTTCATACATCATCATTATATTTAAACGATGATTTTTATCTAATAATCTTATTGGATTTACAATTTGTGTTATAAGACAACTTAATGCTTGTAAGACATTAGATTTTCCGCCACCATTTGGACCATAAAAAACTGAAACGGGTAATAATAATTTGTTGTCCTTACCAGAATAAATAAGAGATTCTTTAAATTCATCAATATTCACAGCCTGCATATCAAAAACAGTTTCATCCTTATAAGATAAAAAGTTTTTAAAAGTAAATTGGCAAAGCATAATATATCCCCCTAATATGTTATGGTACTGTCAAAAATTTTACTTTAAAAACAGCTGACAGCACCTAATTTTCGC
>CAZFQD010000191.1:0-2971 GCA_964520885.1 uncultured Oscillospiraceae bacterium
TACAAATGTGTCTTTCTTCCAAATTATCGTTGATGACCAGTGGTAGTTTAGTTTTTCCATAACTTGCATTATGTTTCCCCATTCTTTACCACTCATAACAACATAAACCATTCCGCCTGCTATTAAAACTTCACTCATTGTCTTAAATGCACCGGTTAAAAATAAATTAAATTCCTCCGTTGTCATATTATCATTTATAATTGTTCTTACTTTCCATGCTGTGTTTTTTTTCTGCTCTCCATAGTTAATGTTCCAGGGTGGGTCTGTAAAAATCATATCTGCTTTTTTACCATCCATTAACTTATCAACATCAGCTTGAATAATGCTATCTCCACACATAAGTCGGTGTTTACCTAAGAGCCAAATATCTCCCCGTTTTGAAATAGGCACTTCTGGCATAACTGAATCTGGGTCAAAATCATCATCTGCAATTTTCTTGTTTTTATCAGTAAACAAGTCATTTATTTCTGCGGCATCATATCCTGTGAGCGTTGTATCAAAAGCAGTGCCTTTCAAATCAGTCATTAAACTTAGCAGTATCGTATTATCAATTACAGCCATTTCAGCTATTTTGTTATCCGCAATCATATCAGCCCACTCTGCTGCTTCATTCTCATAGTCTTGATAGTCCACCGGCACTTGTTCCAGTCCTAATAACTTTGCAGCAGCTAAACGACCGTGTCCTCTTACAATGAACCCACTCCTGTTTGATATTGTTATTGGTGCTCGCCATCCTTGAGCTTTAATAATCTGGGCTAACACCTTAATTTGAGTATCGGGATGAGTGTTTGGATTTTTAGGATTACTTATCGCTTTTCCTATATCAATCATCTTAGTATGTGAACAGAAAATCTGCACATCGTCTATATTATTACTCATATTGCTAAATCCTCCTTAATCGCCTTTTCCTTGTAAAACTCTTCCCACCTGCCATCATGGGATACCTTTGCCGTTTCCATATTGCATTCCACTTATCCTACACCTGCCTTTTCAGTAATTTATAAAGACCTTTTTGTGCAGCAATAACATTACCGCTTATAGCCTGACCTCTTAATATCTTTATTTGCTGTTTGGTTAAAATACTTTTGTGTTTTCCCAAACGATTAATAAATTGATTAATCTGTTCCTGCAATTTGTTCACTCCCATTAATCATCCCAGCCACTACAAATGCTACATTGACTGTTACTGCATTTCCAGCTTGTTTATAAAGCTGACTGTCAGAGTTTACTTCTCTTGCTCTGTCAAAATAGTCATCAGGGAAACCCTGAAGTCTAAAACATTCCCTTGGTGTTAACCTGCGGATATGATAGTTTTTGCTAATTAGCACACTTGCACTTGATGTTGAACTTCCACTTTGTGTTGTACATGATGGAGCAATCTCGTTTATTTCTGAGCAATTATATGGATTAAAAAATTTTGGGATATATCCATTCTTTTCAGCAAACTCTTTGTATTTTTTATTAACATAGTTATTCTTTGAAATTGCTACACCATGTCTATCTTGACCTGTTAATGTAAACATTGGCTCGCCTGCATTTTTTATTCTTCTTCCATTTTGCCTTTTTTCTTTTCGCTCAGGAGTTAGTATGGGATATACTTCTAACACGGCACTGTTTTGTGCGGTGCGATTTACTACACCGGCAGTATATCTTGCAGTAATACACCTTGAAACATCTGTAATCTCAGTCTTTTTTGTTGACTGGTCCATAAAATATAACCCCGTTTTTGCCCCAACCCCACCTGCACCACCAACAAGTGTACAGGAAACACCACTTGCATCATATACTCTTTCGCCCTGGCAACCCCCTATAATTTGCTTAAGAGTAGCTGTGTTTTCTCGGCTGATAGATAATATTTCTCGTCTACCTCTGCTTCTAAGATGTCCGATAAGGAACACTCGTTCTCTGTTTTGGGGAACTCCGTAATCTTTGGAGTTGAGAAGTTGCCACCACACATCATACCCTGCTTCATCCATTTCAGAAAGAACCGATAAAAAATCCCACCCTCCGTTGATGGAAAGTAGGTTCTTAACATTTTCTGCGACAAGCCACTGGGGTTTATCGTTTTCTTCTTTGCCTTTGACGAGGTCAATAACCTTGAAATATAGTCCACTTCGTTTTCCATTTAATCCTCCTTGCTTTCCTGCAACACTAATATCTTGACAAGGAAAGCCAAATGTCCAAATATCAGCATAGGGAATATCATCCGACTTCAATTTTCTAATATCATTTGAAAACCATTCTCCTAAAATGTTGTGCATAGCAACATAAGATTTTATGGCATATTTATCGCATTCACAAAAGCCGATACACCGATGTCCAGCCATTTCAAAACCTAAACGCATACCACCAATGCCGGCAAAAAAATCTATAAAATTCATCATATACCTCAAATCTAATCACTTTTCATTAAGCAAATCTTCCATTGGGTCATTGCCATAAGAATATCCTGAATAAGTCGTTTCGCAATTTGTTCTAACTATATTCTCAATTGACTGCTGCATTTGGTTTACCATTTTAAGTCGGTTAAGTGCCATTGCCTCAAGAGGACTTTCAAGAGCTGCTCCTGAAGGTGATTTAACTAAAAAGCCTGTTTTGCTTATTAGGTTTTCTATTTGCACATATCTTGCTTGTTGTAATGCAAATCTTTGGAGATAGTCATCCTCAATTAGCTTCTCACATTTACGAGCCCCCAGCCACAAATATATGCGATTGAAAAACATCTCAGCGAGCAAAACCTCTCCGTCCTTTTGCACTGCTTTTAAATGCTCTTTTATCTCGGGAATAGTTGGAGTAGTTTCATCTATTAAATCCACTCCCTCAAATTTTACAATTTTAAGCCTTGATTTTCTTGTGCCATCAAGTATTGCTTCTGATAATGCTTTGCGTGGTCTGCCTGAATTAGCTCTTGGACCGCCTCGTCCAATTCCTGTTGATTTTGACATTGTAATCTTCCTTCCTATATCTAAGT
>CAZFQD010000192.1:0-2965 GCA_964520885.1 uncultured Oscillospiraceae bacterium
GTGTGATATGCCTGCGAGCGTTAGGAGTTCATATCATATCACTCGGCAAAACTTGTTTTGACGAATATCACATTTTGCGTTGGCAAAATATATCACATTGCATAGCAATATATCACTAACTCTCGTTATCAAATTCATTGCTTGATTGATTTATTATGAAAAGACAGCCAATTAGGTTGCCTTTTCTTTTTGTATTTTTCTTTCTTCTTTTTTCTTTAAATATTTTTTTGGAGGGATTTGAAGCCAAAGTGGGCTTTTTGCGTTATAAAAAGTTGCTTTGTGGCAAGTTTTTGCAAACAAGAATTTTCCTCAACAAAATCTCTAAATATTTGATTTATTGTATTTCTTTATCCTTTGGAGCCCAGTAGATTTTAACTAATCTTACTATTCCATATGCAATAAGTGCATAAACAATTATTGCAATAATAGTTGCAGGCTCTAAAACTGACTTTGTTTCTATTCCTTTTGTTACAGCAGTTCTAAAAACACCGATGAATGGAGCTAATATAACTCCTGAAATAGTATAGATTACCGATACAAAGATGCTCTCAGGATTAGCACCTAAAAGTTTAAAAATAAGTCTAAATACAAAAAGTGTTTCAATTACTCCAAGTATATAATACACTATCTTTCTAATTTTAAAATAATTTTCATTTGTTGTCTTTTCCATTTGTTATTCTCCTATTTTAATTCATTTATTATCTAAATAATATATGTTGTATTATTTTGCACATTAGTAAATTCGATTATACATCTACATTTTTGTTTAAATTGCAATATAAATTGAAATATATGTTTTTCAGTGATATAATGTAATAAAATAACATATTCATGGGGGTATTAAAATGTCAACATTTGACCAAAGACAAATACTAAAAATGATTAAAAATCTTGAAAAGGGTTTTGCAAGACAAAGCAAAATAAAAAAAGAACCAAAAGAAATCAAAAGACCTTTTAACGAAACTATTTTTATTCTGCATATCTCTCTAAGCGAAAGCGAACCTTTAATTTGGCGTCGCATTGCTGTTCCGGATACTATAACCTTTGAAAAATTGCATAATATTATTCAGGTCGCTTTTGGTTGGGATAACGATCATTTGTTTGAGTTCTCTCATAATACAGGAGTTAAGATAGGACGAAAAGATGAATACTATGATGATATTGAGCCTGCAAGAAGCAAAAAACTTTTTGAATATCTTTATAGTTGGAGGATATTTAATTATGTATATGATTTTGGCGATTATTGGCAACTAAAAATTAAGGTTGAAAAAAAATTGGAACGAGATAATAATGAAAAATATCCTATTTGCTTAGATGGTGAAATGGCTGGACCGCCCGAGGATAGTGGAGGGATATATGGCTATTATCTTAAGTTAGAAACAATAAAAAATCCAAATGATGAAGAATTTGAAGAAATTAATGAATGGCTCGGAGATGATTTTGACCCAAATGAGTTTGATAAAATATTTATAAATAAAAGGTTATCAAGATTTAAGGTATAAAATAATCAATTGAGTAATTATTATTTATTTAGAAAAATACATTGTTAATAAAGAAAACAAAAACAGGCTAACCGATGTGGTTAACCTGTTTTTGTTTTCAAGAACTCAAGTATTATTGCTTATTCTTTGATAGCACCAAATACGAATAGGAATATACCAAGTGCTAAAATTATAACTGACATTATCAAACAAATCTTTGCCGCTGTATCGTCGCTCATATTTTTGCTTAGCTTCATCTTAACCATTTTAAGTAGAAAAGGTGATTTTTTTATTCCTCCAAAAAACCCAACTAATCCGGTATATAGCAAACATGCTATACCACCTAATAGATAACCAATTCCCATAATAATTTTCCTTTCTAAAATATTATTTAATTTATGATATACCTAACTTAATCCTTTTCTTAGCTTTGGTAATGAAACAAAATAAACAACTAAAGATAATACTAATACCATTGCTGTGCAAAGTATCACAGTTCCCCAATCGGCTGTTTTGGATAATATCATATCATTAGCCTTATATGCCCAATAAAAAGGGCTCCAATACATTGTCCATTGCCATTTATCAGATAATAATTCATAGCCTGCTATTGAACCTGCAATAGGTAAAAATAGCATTTTTACACTCGCTGCGGCTTCGATTATATCCTCACTATTTAAACCTTGCAAAAATCCAACCACTAAACTCAATACTAATGATGTTAGTCCAACCAACAATATCATAAACCAATTTACATCATAAAAGCCGGTAATTAATACTGCGGCTATTATACCAATCATTGAAACAAAACCGCCTAACATACTTTTGCCTAATACAAACCCTGTCTGTGAAATGGGTGTAACATTTAGTGCATTTATCGTGTTTTCTGACTTTTCCTCCACTATACTAATTGCAATTAACATACCGGATAGCATTATGGTCATAGATATTAACATATTAACAAGTTTTGTCTTTAATGGCGGGACAGTTCTATCAAATGAAAACATTGTTGCAGTTGTTTCTTCCTTGGTTGAACCAAGTTCATATAAGGAATTTAGCATTACCACATAACTTTCCACTATTTCGTTTTCATTGCCTTGTAGTATAATTTCATAACCATCATCTTTTAGTGCTATGGCGACTACATCATCATGCTTGTTGACGCGTCTTTCCAGTTCATTCATATCATTAAATAGTTCTACTTTTGCAAATTGCTCCATATATTCTATATGCTTTGCATCATCGCTTTTTAGCATAGCTAAATTAACTGTTGTATCATTCAGTCCCGGTGCAAAGAGAGTTATAGCTATTGCCAAAATTATTGGTATTACCATTATATAAACAGCCATTGCATCACGACTTGAAGACATAAAGTCTCTTTTGAATATCATTAGAATTTTTTTTATCATATCATAACCCCCTTACATTGTAAGGTACTGTCAAAAATTTTACTTTAAAAACAGCTGACAGCACCTAATTTTCGC
>CAZFQD010000193.1:0-2964 GCA_964520885.1 uncultured Oscillospiraceae bacterium
TTAGTAGAGGTTTTTGACATCCTAAGCCTTAAATTTAATAGTTCTTCAATATCTCCGTCATTTTCATTTGCAAGCTCTTTAACTGTTTTCTTAGATAAACTATCCACTTCAAGACCATTGTCAGAAAGCCACTGTTTTAGCTGTGCTACACTGTTTGGATTTGCAAGACCAGTTAGTAATTTTGCTTGATTTATATTATCTGCTTTGGAAAGTGCATCAAACTTAATAGCATTTTTTACAAGTTCCATATCAACTAAAACTCCTGTATCATTAATCTTTTGGTCCAGACAATATAGCTCTTGCTCATTAAACTTAAAATCCGATAGCTTATTTCTTACATTTCTTTCAACTTCAACATCACGGATACAGTATTTCTTAAACAGTTCCCACTTTTCAGGGGAATGGCAAGGTAGGTTTTTACACCTACCGCCATTTACCTTTGTGGGAGAGCACGGGACAGAAAAGTATTTAATTAAATCCCTGCCCTCTCTCATTTTGCCTTGCTCCAGCTTTAGCACTATTGCTACATTTTCAAGTGAAGCTGGAAGCGACAAGGTTGCCACCTTTACAGCTGTGCATTTCCAAGCTGCGGGTGAAAGGTTAGTTCCTAAATGCTTACTAATACAAGTCCTTTCAAACTGAGCAACAAAGGCAGTTTTCGTGATATTATCATCCCTTAAAGCCTGTATTAGCTCTTTCGGTAGTTTCTCACCACTGGCAAGGTCAATAATTTGTATTGCTTCATTATCAAAAGCATATGCGAGTAGCAATATTGCAAAGTCGGGTGCTTGCACATATTTATAAACACCGCAGCTTAATAAATCCACACTACTAAATGTTTCAACATCCAAGCTAAGTACTCTCATTAGCTAAGTTCCTCGTCATCAACATCGGAAATGCTAAAGTCATCTTCTGCTTTTGCTCTGCCGCTTAAAGCCTCACCATCAGACAACTTTTGTAGATTTTGAAGTCCGCAAGCCACGCCTTTATTTCCGTTGTTATTAAAAGCAAAAAATACAATGCTGGCTTTACCATAACAACCGCTATAAACCTCGTCTTGGTCAAGAATTGTGTTTACCGCCCTATCAACAATGCCGGGTCTTTCCTTGCTATTAGCATTTAAAAAATAACTGTTTGCATAGGCTGCATCATCTGGTCTATCAACATCTCCATCACGAAGTGGCAACTTTAAATTTGCTGGAATTTTACCGCCGAACTTTGCTTTACCCTCTTGGGTTGCATTTTCAACAGCTGTCCTGATAGCTGTTAATGTTTTTATGTCGCTCTTTGGAATAATTAGTGAAACACTGTATTTTGCCTCGCCACCATTAATACTCTTGGGTTCCCAAATATTCGCATAAGAAAATCTCACTTTGCCAGTGATTACCTTTGTTACTAATGTTTCTGTTTTCATTTACATTTCCTCCTTAAAATCTTGACTTGCTGCATTAAAATTTACAGCAGTCCTTTTATCGCTATCTGCGACCATAGTCAATTTTCCTTCTGGCTTTTCAACCAAGTTGGATAGTAGCTCGCTAAACTTTTTCTTTCCGAGTAGCTTTTCCATATCCGTAATGCCAATGAGCTCGTGAGTATGAAGCTCCTCGTCCTTTTTTCCATAGGCAAGGCAAGTTTCAAGCACTGCCTGTTTATCTGTGTATTTGCGATTGCTTCTACCCTCAACAACTTTAAAGCCATCCCACTCTTTACCCTCATTTATAGCCATTTCCTGTGCATATGCATAAACATCATTAGCCCAGCTAATAAGTAAATTAAGCTGTGGGAGTATTTCCTGCACCTCATCATCGGTTAGAGTTGGAGAAAGCTCAAAGTCCCATTTTGCAAGTTCTAAACCCTTTTCACTTCTTGCTCTACAGGTTGATTTTGCTTTGCAAAACTTACAGGTATATTCGCTTGGTGCAAATTCACCCTCGCCAGCATAGGCAAGCTGTGCCTTTGGTCTAAGTTCTGTTTCAGCCCATTCCTTAAGCTCTGCTACACTCATTTCATCAATTGAGATGTTTTCAAGTCTTGGTTGACAGATGCTCATTCTCACAGTTTGGATGTCATAAAGGTCATCAAACAGAGCCAGTGCTCCTAAGGCATACAATCTCATTTGCGGGTTGTTCTCTGCGTATACAGGAACTCCCATTCCATATTTGAAATCAACTATGTCAAGTACACCGTCGGCAATTATGATTAAATCTCCAGTTCCAAAGCCTTCGTCACAATAGTGTGAATAATCAAGCCTTTGCTCAATTAAAACGATTGGGTCTTTGCAACGTTCTTTTGCTTGAACTATTAAATCAATAGCAAAATCTACATAATCGTCTGTGAATTTATCCATATCATCACAGTCAAACTCACTTACTGGACGAACTGTTTTAATACCTAAGAACTCACGCAGTTTATGCTCTGATAAGCTATGTGCTGCTGTGCCTTCCTCTGCAAAAACGCTTGTAGTATTTTCAAAGGTTTCTTCAAGCCTGGCTGACGGTGAGCAGTTCATCCATCTATGAGCTGATGATGCACTAAGTAATGCGTGTTTTCCCATTAAAGTTCACTCCCAGCTTTCAAAACATCTGCATAGCTTTTTGGGTCAATATCCGTTAATTTGCTTGCTCCAAACTTATTAAGTAGCTCAGTAATTGACTTACCTTCTTGTTTTTTGGCTGCAAGTAATGCTCTAACATCCTCAAGGGTTACTTCCTTTGGCTTTGATGTTTCATCCACCTTTAAGCTTTTAGCTTCCTGTGCATTTACAACTAAAGCTTCTAAGCTGTCAGCCAACTGTCTTAAATCAGCAACAACTGCCGAAACATTTAAAGTGATTTTACTCATTTGATTTTTACCTCCTCACATTTCTCGTTAAAATATTTGATTGGTATGCCATTTTCCTTTGCAAAACTTAGCTCAATCTGCATACCCGCACTAACTGTCTCGCCGAAAGACCAAAGTTCATCA
>CAZFQD010000194.1:0-2959 GCA_964520885.1 uncultured Oscillospiraceae bacterium
ACTATACTTTCAGAGAGTTAGGAGGATAACAAAACTTATGGGATATAATAATTTAGGGGTAAAGCTCGGAATTGAAGGAGAAAAAGAATTTCGTAACGCATTGCGGGAAATAAATAATACATTCAAGGTTCTCGGCAGTGAATTAAACCTCGTTTCATCACAATTCGATAAGAACGACAAATCCATAGAAGCAATTACATCAAGAAATAAATTACTTAATAAAGAGATTGACCAGTTGCGAAGAGAGGTGCGAGTTTAGCAATTCACAATGCACAATTCACAATTTTTTTGGGGGGTTATTTTTGGCATTACTAAAAAATATTGACACAAATGCGGAATGAGGATTTAGGAGCTGTCATTGCGAGCGAAGCGTGGCAATCTCATTTGCGATTAAATATATCTATAATTGGAGGTGGTTGCATTGGCACAACTTATAAATAAAGATACAAATGAGGAAATAACTAAGTTTGTAAGCCTTAATGAAAAGCAAGAGGTTATTCGCATTGTCCATAAAACACTTGACGGAGCACAGCATATTCAAAGAATAGGTGAGCCAACAAAAAGCTATGAGCTAAGTCTTTATGTTAATGAGCAAGGAAAGCAAATGTTAATGCAAACTGAGGATACTGGGGCATTATTGGAGGTAGTCGTTAAAAGTGGGGTTTATAGCGGTAGGATAGTTGACATAAAGGATTTTGAAAAGCTAATTGCTGGGTATTATAAAACAACTGTTTTGCTAAATAGTTAATTTAAAGAAAAAACTTATTAAAATATTAAACATTTTTCTGAATTGAGAAATAAGTTGACAAATGTTTGTTTATACGCTATAATACTATAAGAAATGAGGTGTATATAGTGATACAGAGAAAAGAGTATCTAAATAAGCTAATAGCTTGGCGTGAAAAGCAGGTTATTAAGGTGATAACAGGTGTTAGACGATGTGGGAAATCCTCCTTATTTTCGTTATATATTGAGTATTTAAAAGGCACGGGTGTTTTAGATGAACAGATAATTTCAATAAATCTTGAAGATGTTGAATATGAGAATTTATTAAATTACAAGGAATTATATGAATTTATCAAAGCTAAGCTTTGTAAAGAAAAATACACCTATGTATTTATTGATGAGGTTCAGCAATGCAAAAATTTTGAAAAAGTTGTTGATAGTCTTTTTATTAAAGATAAAGTTGATGTGTATATTACAGGTTCAAATGCATATATGCTTTCAGGTGAACTTGCAACACTTCTTTCGGGCAGATATGTTGAGATTGAAATGTTACCATTATCTTTTGTTGAATATGTTAATTTTACTGGTGCAGAGAATAGAGATTTAAGAAAGAGTTTTAATGAATATTTAAAATTTGGTTCATTTCCATATGTTGCAATACTAAAAAAAGATGAACAAATTGTAAAAACCTATATTGATGGAATTTTTAATACTATTATTATTAAAGATGTTGCAAAACGACAGGGAATTAATGATATAACTGTTCTTGAAAGTGTTGTAAAATTTTTATGCAGTAATATCGGTAGTCCTGTATCCGTAAAAAAGATAAGCGATACAATAAATTCAAGTGGCAGAAGAATATCAGTTAATACAGTTGAAAAATATCTTCGTGCTTTAACTGACAGTTATATCTTTTACAAGGCCGACAGATATGATATTAAAGGCAAACAGCATTTAAAAACCCTTGGTAAATATTATATCGTGGATACAGGACTCAGAAATATGCTTGTTTCCGGTTCTTCCTTAGATTTAGGACATTTGCTTGAAAATATAGTATATCTTGAACTTATTCGCAGAGGATATAAAGTAAATATTGGAAAACTCTCTGAAAAAGAAGTTGATTTTGTGGCAAGTGGTACGGAGGGTATAATATATTATCAAGTATCGGCAACAATTATGGATGAAAACACCTTAAATCGTGAACTTGCTTCTTTACAAAAAATTCCTGATAATCATCCAAAATATATTTTATCTCTTGATGACATAATGCCAAACAAAAATTATAACGGAATTAAACTTGTAAATATTCTTGATTGGTTAAAAGAAAAGTAATTAAATTTAAATATATTTGTAAAAATGTCGTTCTTGTATGAGCGACATTTTTTATACTTATTAAAGGCGGTGAAATATGCGTAATATCCCTCAATCCCTAAAAAACAAATTAGCAGAAAAGTGGCAAAAGGTAAAGAAACTTTCCCACCGATTGGGATATATAACTCTCTAACCTTTAAGCCTGAAATGAATTTGCTGGGTGGCATTGAACAAGTTATATCCCTTATCCCACAGTGGCAAATACGAGAAAATACTGATGGCACTATTGGAATTGGAGCAATAACAGATGGTCGCTTTGAACAGCCAAGCACCTATGTATTTGAAAGGAACAAAACCTGTTGGAGCAAAATTGCTGAATATGACGATGAGCAAACATACAGTAAGCTTTGTATTACTTGCAAAGAGCCAGCCAATACAATATATTCTGAATTGCCACCTCATAAATGGTGGGTAAGCCCCAAAAACAAAACAAAGTATATAGATGTGCCTGATGGAACAAGCCTAAACGATATGCAAGCCTTAGCAAATGAGCTTTCAGAGCTAATAGCCATATCGGGCAAAACAGAAACCTTTGCGGGAATATTTACGCCACAGCTAATCATAGGCGATATTATTGAGTTGATTGAAACTGATGGCAAGCATTCGGTTATTGGTACGGTAACATCTGTCCGACACACCATAGGAAAAGGTGGCTTTTATACCGAGTTCACAGTTGACAGTGGTGGCAGAAAAGGCAAACCATTACTCAAAGATTTTGTAGGGCAAATATCGAGCAACAAGAAAACTGATGGTGTAGTTATATCTTAGCCACATATAAAACAATTCAGCACTTTTGCTTAAATGCAGAGGTGCTTTTTTAATACAAAAAATTAAAATTATAGGAGGAAAAATCACAATGAAA
>CAZFQD010000195.1:0-2953 GCA_964520885.1 uncultured Oscillospiraceae bacterium
TAAGATTTTAAACGGCTTTTTTTCTGTTTGTTAGGGACTTTTGTTACAGCCCCATAAAACTATTTCTTAGTAAAAATCAAATTCTATTGAGCGGCATCTAATGACCATTGTTGGTCATAACCCTCAGCATCAGTAGACTGGATAATTTTCACAGAGGTTCCTAAATTCTGATATGGTGTTATCAGGTGCGAACTAGAGTAATTTGATATTTTGTAATAACCATCACCAGTAGGAATTAGTTGCCATTTTTGTGTGTCATGATTTGCCCATGTCTGTTGTCTAAGCGTTATACCTTCGTTAGTAGAATACGAGGTGGGAGTTATTACCTTCGAACTCCCAACATTAATAATTTCATAATTACCAGATCCCAATGATGTAAATGTCCACTTTTGTTTAGAACTAGTTGAGTTGGCATATTGGTATAGATCGACGCTACTTGAAGAGTAATTATAAGGTGATATAAACATTACAGAAGTTTGTGGAGCATCAGTAGATTTTCTGTTTATAATCTTATAGGTGCTTGCAAGTGTAACATTATATACTTCAAATTCTAAAACTGAAGGACCATCTCCATCTATATCGCTAATATAAAGTCTGACCTTGTTTGCAGAAACAGCTGTAAATACATGAGTCGCAGCAGCTTCCGGACTTGAAGCATCACTATCATAAGCATCTTCCCAAGAATCACCATCCCAGTATTGTATCTGGTAATCTTTAATATTTTGACCATTTTCTAAGCCTTCTCTAAATACAACTGTATTAAAGGTAGTACTTGAGCCAAAGTCAACTTCAAGGTATGCAGTGGTAGTTGAATCAGAAACCCATTTTGTATTGGTATTACCGTCAATTGCCATTGCAGCAGTATTAGTACCTACATATTCGCTTGCGGAAGCGGTTTCACCTAATGCAAGATTTATTCCTCGTAAGGCATTATTTGTTGATATTGTCCCTCCACCTGCACCTGAGCAGTCTATAATATCTTGGGCATGTGAATCCCAACTGCCACTTACACTAATATTATTAGATACTACATTATATGCTGGAGTTTCTACCCAACTAACATTCATAATAGTTAAATCAGAGGAATAATAGTTATATTCCACATCATTATTAGTGGACTGCATCCAATAGTTAGTTCCAGTATAATATTGCTGCAATACAACCCAATTATCACAAGATCCATCCAAACTGCTTAAAACATTATCCGAAGCTGAAATATCTGTAGAGCCACCGTCAAGATAAAGTAAAGCATATAGGTCATGTTGCTGGTACACATAATTGTATTTAATTAATGTACCATTACACTGTCCGTGTGTATAAATACCTCCTCCGTCATACAACACTTTCATATGGTCATAAATTTTGTTGTAAGTAATTGTATTATCTCCTATTGCCGCCGTGTCAAAATCTGCATAATCATCTGCATAACCCCAGCCATAGCCGACTGATATACCGGAATATGTAACATTATGTATAGTATTGTGGTCAATGAGTGTATTTTTTACAAAACCTCCGAAAACTCCAATAGCAGAGGGAATTGCACTGCCTACTTCTGTAATTGTGTTGTTTGTAACTTGATTACCACTGACGATGCATCTTGAATCGGTAGGATCACGATCGGTCATAGAAAGCTCATTCAATCCATTATTAGCATCCCCCCAGTCATAATGAGAATAATAGTGTATATCACCGATATTAATTCCATTTATGCCGATATCATATAAATAATTATTGTCCAGTATATTGTCTTGAGCTCCCAATTTGAATCCAATTCCAGAACTACCAATGTGCATAATAGAGCAATCTAAAATTGAAATGTTTTTTGAAAGCCAAAAATCAAGAGCGGGAACAGAAAGAACATCAAAACTATAAGGATATTCAACTACAAACTGAATACCACCATAATGGTCAACTCTTCCATCATCGGTTAATGGTTGCAAATATGTTGTATAAGCAAAGGTAATACCACTAAATGATATATTATTCATCATATCGTCTAAATCACCACCGGAATTACCATCAATTAGTTTTTCAAGCTTACCAAGGATACAAGTGACGTTGTCCGGATTTTCTGCACCTACAGGAATGTAATAAATGTAACCATCTGTGCGGTTAAGATACCACTCGCCTTCAGCATCCAGTAGTTCATACGCATTTTCAATATATTCCGGATAAATCAAAGCGAGGGCAGACGAAACCAAAAGCAGATTAGTTGACCAGAAAGGTTGCTTCATAGTAATTACTCCATCTGCAATAGTGTCAACTGAACCCCATGGACAACCAAATGATTGAGCTTGGTGTATTTCAATATCGCTTTTATTCCCCCAGCTTGCCATATTGGCATAAGTGCCGGAACCCGGTAAATTAAATCCATAAGTTTCATTAAACGAAAATCCGGTAGGATTTTGTTCGCCTATTGCTCTTGTTCTACGATTTCCATCCACAAAAAAGTCCCGTGAATAGAAACCCGTTCCAACATAAGCTCTGTAAATACTTCCGGAGTATACATCCCAGTCTGTTACTTCAACACCTCCGCTAATTATAGGGGTTTCTTCAGCGTAATTCTGGTATATAACATTATAGCCATTGGTTCCAGAATCGGCAGAAGTGAGTTCCAATGCTGAATCTAATGTATATGTGCCACCTCTAAGGTTCACTATAATATCTCCGGTCATATCACTATTGATAGTTTGGACAACATCTCTTGCATGTTCAATAGTTAAAAAAGGTTCGGCAAATGTGCCGGGATCATCATCGTCTCCGGTAGTTGATACATAATATGTAGCTTGAGTACCAGCCATTACAACTTGAGGAGATGCAAAAACCATACAGGTAACGAGTAAACTTAAAACAAGTAAATAATTAATAATTCTTTTCATTTTATTTTCTCCTTTAAACATTTGGTACTGTCAAAAATTTTACTTTAAAAACAGCTGACAGCACCTAATTTTCG
>CAZFQD010000196.1:0-2912 GCA_964520885.1 uncultured Oscillospiraceae bacterium
TATTTTAAAACTTGTTGACATTTATATAAAAATAGGTTATAATGATATTGCTTATCAATAAGGAGGTTTTTTAAATGCCAAAGCGATTATATAAAGGATTTAAAGCAAAGATTAAGGGTATTGACATTAATCATAAAGTCGCTTCGAGATTATTAGACCTTGGATTTACTGAAAACACTGAGTTTCGCATAGAAAATATAGCTCCATTGGGCGACCCTTGTATTATAAAAATTCGCGATTATCTTGTAGCAATTCGTCGTTCTGACCTAAATGCTCTGATTATTGAAGAAGTTGTTAATTAATATTGATTTTTATTAAGATTTGAGGTGTTTTATTTGTTATTAGCTTTAATTGGTAATCCTAATAGTGGAAAAACATCTCTTTTTAATTCACTTACAGGTGCAAAGCAACACACTGGTAATTGGCATGGAGTAACTGTTGAAAAAAAAGAAGGCATCTTTTTTACAAACGGAATTTTACATAATATAATTGACCTTCCAGGAATTTATTCATTAGATAATAATGAAAAAGAAGAAAGAATTTCAAGAGAATTTTTATTGGAAAACAAACCTGATATAATAATAAATATTTTAGATGCTACAAACTTAGAAAGAAACCTATTATTAACTTTACAATTAAGAGAAAAAAACATTCCATTAATAGTTGTTCTTAATATGATGGATGAAGTAAAAAATAAAAAATGCAAAATTGATATTGAAAAACTCTCATCACTCTTAAAAACACCTGTTGTTGGTATATCTGCTAATAAAAATGAAGGCATTAAGGAACTAAAAGATATCATTTATAATACTATAAATTTAAAAGTTGACCCTTTTAGTATAGGTTGTGAAGGCTGTAATAAATGTAGCACTACACAGCTAATATATAAAAAAATAGAAAGCATCGTGGCTCTTTGCAAAACAAATGATGTTAATGCCAAAAGTTCTAATTGGACAAAAAAAATTGATAAAATTGTATTAAATAAATTTTTAGCTATTCCTATTTTTCTTATTACTTTGTTAATTATTTTCTCTCTAACTTTTAGTAGCTTAACTGTTTATATTTCAGAATGTATAAATTATCTTTTAGAAGACTTAATTAAGGTCTTTTTAAATAATGTTTTAGTTTTATTTAGTTCTCCTTGGTGGCTTGTTTCCTTAGTTTGTGATGGAATTATACCTGGTATTGGAGCAGTTTTAATTTTCTTACCACAAATTGCTTTACTTTTTATTTTATTATCTTTACTTGAAGATAGTGGCTATATGTCCCGAGCCGCATTTATTATGGATAGATTCCTATCAGTTTTTGGTCTTAGTGGTTTTTCTTTTATACCTTTATTAATAGGCTTTGGTTGTTCTGTTCCCGCCGTTCTTTCTTGTAGAATAATTTCTAATGACAGTCAAAGAAAATTCACTCTTATGTTAACTCCTTTTATCTCTTGTAGTGCAAGACTTCCCGTTTATGCACTTTTTGCAGGAGTGTTTTTTGCAAAAAATCAAGGTCTTGTTATTTTTTCAATCTACTTAATTGGTATCATTGTAGCAATTATTACAGCTTTACTTTTAAGTAAAACCTTGATAAAATCTAATGAAGGAACATTTGTAATGGAAATGCCTCCATACAGAATGCCAACCCTTAGAAATGTATTAATATATACTCTTGAAAAGGTTAAATGTTTTGCTATAAAAGCAGGAACAATTTTGCTTTTAGCTTCAATAGTGCTTTGGTTTTTAAATAATTTTACTATTAATTTTTCGGGGACTACAAATCCCAATGAAAGTATATTGGCGAATATAGGAAATATTATCGCCCCAATATTTTCTCCTTTAGGATTTGGCGAATGGCGTGCGGCAACTGCATTGTTAACTGGAACTGCTGCAAAAGAAATAATAGTTTCCACAATTTCTGTTTTATATAATGCGACAGGGCAAGAACTACCAAATGTTTTAAGTAATTATTTTACTCCTCTTAGTGCTTATTCATTTATGGTTTTTTCACTTTTGTATTTTCCTTGTCTTTCAACTTTAATTATATTAAAAAGAGAGTTGCATTCATATAAATGGTTTGTCTTTTCAATTATTTATGGTTTTAGTGTTGCTTATTTAGTTTCCTTTGCCATTTATAATATTGGCAAACTATTTATTTAAAAATTAGAGGACTCAAAATGTTGAAAAGAAAATATGCAAATAACGACGAATTGATTTTGGGAAAGATAATAACCCATTATTAAAAATGGAGGGATAAAATTGGAAAAGGCAATGAGAAACACTAAACAAAAAAGTTTAATAATGCAATGTTTAAAAGAAAACGAACTAAGCCATATTACAATTGATGAACTTTACGCAAAGGTTAAAGAAATTGACTCGCATATTGGAATAGCAACTATTTATAGAAATTTAAAATTATTAGAGGAGCAAGGCTTAGTAAATAAAGTTGTTTTTTCTGTAGATTCTGCACCATGCTACGAACTTATCGATGGCAAACTTTCTCATACTCATCATCATTTAATATGTAAAAAGTGCCAAAAGGTTATGGATTTTGAGGATGATTTGCTTGATGCAATTGAAAAAATAATTGAAGTAACCAAAGGTTTTAAAATTAGCGATCATAGAGTGATTTTTTATGGCACTTGTAAAGACTGTTTGCAAGAGCAAGCACAACTTAAAATGGAGGATTAAGTTTTGAAGAAGATTTTGTTTTAGGATATTCAAAGTGCACATTATTAGCCGTAATAAATTAATAAAAAAAACAAAAACTTGCTGTTGACAAAAGCATAAGAATTTGCTAAAATGATTTAGCATTTAAGCCTAAGCAAACATAATTAGGAGAGATGTCCGAGTGGTTTAAGGAGCCAGTCTTGAAAACTGGTGACCCGAAAGGGCCGTGAGTTCGAATCTCACTCTCTCCGCCAC
>CAZFQD010000197.1:0-2893 GCA_964520885.1 uncultured Oscillospiraceae bacterium
AATACAAATCCAAATGATAAATGAGCAATGATTAAAACAATTTTATTTTCAGGCAAATGCATAAATAATAAAAATGCTATTCCGAAAAATAAAAATACTATTAAAGTATTCATTTTAGGAAGTTCAATTTGAGATGTTAATTCAATATTAAAAAGCCATATTCCAATTATAATAATAGAAACTGAACATAATAGAAAAACTGCTATTTTTGAAATAAGATTAAAATATTTTTGGTATTCAATTTTTCCTTTTTTTGAAAATAATTCTTTTTTCATATTCTATCACCTACTGATTTTGTTTAAATATTCTATCAAATTTCCAGGAAACTTCTATAAAAGCATCAACTATTTCTGGGTCAAATCTAACCCCTCTATCATTAATTATCATATCAACCGCTTCATTATGACTAATAGCATCCTTATATGAGCGTTTTGAACGAACTGCATCATAAACATCAACAACACTAATTAATCTTGCTGTTAATGGAATATCCTCTGCCTTTAATCTATCAGGATAGCCTTTACCATCCCATCTTTCGTGATGATGACGAGCTACATCTATTCCAACTTTAATAAAATAATTATCGGGATACTTATCTAAAACTGTAGAAAGCATATTTGCTCCAATTTCTGAGTGAGTTTTAATTATTTCATACTCTTCAATTGATAATTTTGCAGGCTTTAATAAAATAGCATCAGGAATAGCAACCTTGCCCACATCGTGAAGTGCACTTGCATATTTAACATTTAGTATAAATTCATCGCTAAATTCTTTTTCATATTTTGAATTGTGTTTTAATTTTTCGCAAAGAATGTCGCAATACTCCTGCACTCTTTCTAAATGTTTGCCTGTATTATAATCTCTTGATTCGGCTAATTTCGCCAAAGCAAAAATAGTTGCAAATTGGGCATCTGTAATTTTATCAACCTGCTCATTTACAATTTGGTTTAAGTTATTATTATAATCCTCTAACCTTTTTTGAATAATATTGATTGTGAGATGATTATAAACTCTTGCTAAAACCTCCTCATACTGAAAAGGTTTTGTAATATAATCAACTCCGCCGGCTTTAAAAGCATTGACCTTATCATTAACATCCATTAAAGCACTAATGAAAATAATTGGAATTTTTGATAATTCTCTATTACTTTTCAAAGCCTTGCAAACCTCAAAACCATTCATTTTAGGCATATTAATATCAAGCAGAATTAAATCAGGTTTGTGTTTTTCTGCTATTGAAATAGCCTTTTCCCCATCAGGAATAGCTAATACTCTATAATTATTTTCCCAAAGAATATTTTCAAGGATTCTAAGATTTTGAACAGTATCATCTACAATCATAATTGTAGAATTTTCAACTACCACAAATTTCCCTTCCTTTTATGTTGCCATTTTTTTCAATTTATTATATCATAATAACCTAAGTTAATCAAATGTATTTGTTGAAAAAAAGGGAATATCATAAATTGCAATATAAATTGACTAACTTTTTTAAAAAACTATTAATGTTAATATGGTTATCTTTTATCAATTGGTATATAATTCTTAATATCTGAAACACTCTTATATGCTGGTCTAATTATTTTCCCTGCATTTATTAATTCTTCAATACGATGTGCACTCCAACCAGAAATGCGTGCTATTGCAAATAATGGTGTATAAAGTTCATGTGGCAAATCTAACATACTGTATACAAAACCACTATAAAAGTCAACATTAGCACTAACACCTTTATAAATTTTTCTTTCCTTTGATATAATAACTGGAGCTAATCGTTCCACTATTGAATAAAGTTTAAATTCATCATCAAGTCCTTTTTCATCAGATAATTTTTTAACAAAACTTTTTAATATATTTGCTCTTGGGTCGGACAAAGAATATACAGCATGTCCCATTCCGTATATAAGTCCACTTTTATCAAAAGCTTGTTTTCTTAGTAATGCTAATATATATTCAGAAACTTCTTGCTCGCTATTCCAATTTTTAATGTTTTCTTTCATATCCTCAAACATTTGAACTACCTTTATGTTAGCTCCTCCGTGTTTTGGTCCTTTTAAAGAACCAAGTGAAGCGGCAACTGTAGAATAAGTATCAGAACCCGAAGATGAAACGACATGGGTAGTAAAGGTTGAATTGTTACCTCCACCATGTTCAGCATGTAAAACTAATGCTAAATCTAAAAGTTTTGCTTCAAGTTTTGAATATTTACTATCAGGACGAAGTAAATGCAAAATGTTCTCTGCTATTGATAATTCTGGTTTAGGGGAATGAATAACTAAACTTTGCCCATCATGATAATGTCTAAATGCTTGATAACCATAAACCGACAACAAGGGGAATAAAGCAATCAATTGTAATGATTGACGCAATACATTTGGAATAGATATATCATCTGCCATATCATCATAAGAATACAATGTTAATACACTTCTTGCAAGAGTATTCATCATATCTTTGCTTGGTGCTTTCATAATAATATCTCTCACAAAAGTTGAAGGCAATTCTGAGTAATCAGCTAAAATAGATTTAAATTTATTTAATTCATTATGAGTAGGTAATTCTCCAAAGAGTAGTAAATATATAACTTCTTCAAATCCAAATCTTTTCTCTTGTATAAATCCATCAACTATTTTTTCAATATCAATTCCACGATAAAATAACTTTCCTTCACAAGGAACGAGTTCATTATTTTCAATTTCATATGCTTTTACTTCTCCAATTTCAGTAAGTCCTGCTAAAACGCCCTTCCCATTAATATCTCTAAGTCCTCTTTTAACTTCATATTTTCCATAAAGTTGTGGGTCAATGGAGCTATTTTTTTTGCACAGTTCAGTTAATTTTAATATTTCAGAAGTAATATCGTTTATTATGTTTAAAGACATTTTTTAGTCAC
>CAZFQD010000198.1:0-2882 GCA_964520885.1 uncultured Oscillospiraceae bacterium
GAAAAATAATCTAATTACCCCCTTTATGAAGATAAATAGATTATACGTGATTATTAATGCCTTCAAGTAATAAAAGAACCCAAATCATTCGCAAAATATTTTTGTATATTTTTTTGCTATTAGTGGTTAGCACTTTATTTTCAATATCTTATTTTGGCTTTTTGCCGCAAGATGAAAAGGGCTTTATAAATAATTTAAATGCCTCGTATATAGATTATAGTCCTGAAATTAGCACTTCTTATGTTCAAAATCCATATATTGGGTTTGTTACTGATGCGAGAACAATTCCTTCGCTTTATACAGTTAAGTTAGTTTATGCAAAAATTAGTTGGACTGAACTTGAGCCTATAAAAGGGCAATATGATTTTAATGAATTTGAAAAGAAAAACAACTTTGAATATTGGAGAGAACAAGGGGTTAATATAATAATTCGCTTTTATATGGACCAGCCAGAGGATTATAGACATATGAATATTCCGGATTGGCTTTATTATGAAATTAATGCTGATGGCACTTTCTACAACTCTAAAGATAGGCAAGGCTTTAGCCCAAATTACTCTAATACAACCCTAATAAATGAACACAAATTAGCAATTTCTGCCCTTGCAAAAAGATATGATAATGATGATTTAATTACCTTTGTTGAACTTGGCAGTATTGGACATTGGGGCGAATGGCACACAACCTCTGTTGATGAAGAAATTTTACCTTTCCCAAAAACGATAATTACTGACCAATATGTTCAAGATTATATTGATAATTTTAAAAATAAATTACTTATGATGCGTCGCCCATTTGCAATTGCAAGAACAAATAAATTTGGACTTTTTAACGACTCGTTTGGAGATATTTTGCAAACAGAAGAATACTTTTTAGATTGGATAAACAAAGGATATTTAGATAAAAACACTAATGAAAATCATCCTTCAATGCAAGACTTTTGGAAAAAAGCACCAAGCGGTGGGGAATTTGGTTATTACCCCGGCAAACAATACATTTCCGAAGAACAATTTGAAAGAACTATTAAACAGTTAGAGGATAGCCATATTTCTTGGTTAGGTCCTTCTGCTCCTATTTATGGGACTATTTCAGATATTGAAAAAGCAAACTTAGATATTATTTTAAATAAAATGGGTTACCGTTTTTCCGTAAAAAAAGCCACCCTTAAAACAAATACACCAGTAGGAGGAAACTTTGATGGCACAATTAAAATTCTAAATTCAGGAATAGCACCATTTTATTTTGATTGGAATATGAAATTTAAAATAGCGAATATGAATAACGAAGTTTTGTTGGACGAAAATATTGATTATGATGTTAAAAATATTTTGCCCGGAGAAAAAGATATTAATTTTGGCTTTTTATTAGAAAATCAATATTATAGTGGTATTTATTCTACATATTTTTCAATAAAAAATGCTCAAGAAAATTATGAGTTAAATCTTGCAAACAATAATTTTATTAAAGGTAAGGGGCTTTTTTGTGGAGAAATTGTTATTAATTTATCAAATGGCTTAAGCACTGATAGTTTTAAATATAATAATTATTATAATTACATTAATTATGTTGATAACATAATTAAACTAAAAGCATTTAATACTACTAAAAGCGAGCAAAAAAATGATTTAATAAAGTTTTTTAGAACTAAAAAAACAAATGAGAATTTTAAGATAAATTATGATTTTTCAACTATTTCAAAAGAAATTAAATCTATTAATTTCTTTGTAGGAGAAAATACTCTTTTAACTATTGAGAATTTTGAAAACGAGATAAAATTAATTGCAAAAGATTATGAGAAGGTTATTGGCAAAGAAAGTTTTTCAAAAATTTCATTAAATATTAAAAAAGAAAAAAACAACTATTCAATTATATATAAAAGCGATAATAACATAGAAGAAAAGATAAACAATATAAAAATTATTAGTGAAAGTTTTACGCATGATTTTGGATCAAACATTTCGCTTTTAACTGAAGATGTATTGGAAACTACTGTTGGAGTATTGGAATTTGAATAGATTAATAAGTAATTAATAAAAAATGGGCTGGGTTTATACCAGCCTATTTAAATATCATTTTGAAATTTATTTTACATAAATTAATTTATCGTTTCTGAAATTCAAGAAATAGGTTAGTGCAATTCCTGCAACTAATGTTATTAATAATTCAGGTGCCATATATAAAATGTTATATACAAATGAATATGCCCAAGGTCCTAAGGTGTTTACTATATGTGTTGGGTCATCTGAATACCACTCCTTAGTAAGTTCGTGCCAAACTACTGCACCCGAAACTAAATGACAGACAAATCTTAAAAAAATCACAACAAACACACCAGAGCCAAAGGTTATAGATGACAGTTTTCTGTTGTTATTATCTTGATTAAAGCCTCTAAACATACCTGCCAAGCCAATCACACTAAAAGCTAATATATAATCTATAAGCACTACAACGATTACTGCAAATAATGTCTTAGTGTAGGCAAATGTATTTAACCCCAATAATAATTGAATTATACTGCCTACAAATCCTGTAGCAAAGCCGATTTTTACACCATATCGACAGGAAATAATTGCGATTGGAAGCATCGAAGCTAAGGTAACACTGCCTCCAAAGGGCATTTCAAAAATCTTAAATACACTAAGGGCTGTTGCAAGTGCTACCATAATAGCACATTCAATTAATACTTTTAAATTTTTGTTCATATTTTTTTACTTTTTTGAAATTGAACAAGAGGACGGTTTAAAGCAGTATGGCTTATCAAAAGAGCATAGACCTAACCCTATTGTTCAAATGGGGCTGTTTATGGATAGTAACGGTATACCCTTAACATTTAGCATTAATGAGGGAAACACAAACGAGCAAACCACACTGCAACCGCTTGA
>CAZFQD010000199.1:0-2882 GCA_964520885.1 uncultured Oscillospiraceae bacterium
ATGCAAGTTTAACTAATGAGGATAATGGTCTTACTATTGAGGGTAGCATAAGACAACCTGCAGTATTATCGGGTAGCATAGAAGTTGCAGGGTTTGAGCTCGATAATAGAACAGGGTTTTTATTTAAAAAGTTACCAGATGATAAAAGTTATGACTTTCGTATGATTTGTGCAAATGGAAAATATTTAAAAAAGGCAAGGTATCCACAAAAAGAAAAGCTGTATCACGAAACAATTTGGGATGTCAAATGGACATCTACCTTTGGCAATGGATGGGAAAGACAACCTACTGAGCAGGAACTGACAACTTTTGTGTTTAAACAAGGAGATATTTGTGAGAACTTTTCATATAAAAATGCAGAGATTGTTATATTTCATGAATGGGATGAATCTTCCGCAGGGGTTAAGGCAATTGATTATAACACAAGAAAGATAACTTTAAGTTCTGTATGTGGACATCCACCCGGATCATTTGATAACCAAGCATATGTTGTATATAACACAATTGAGGGTATGAAAGAGCCTTTGAATTGGTACTTTGATAAAGATAGCAAAAACCTTTATATTTATCCTGACGAAGGTATGACAGCCGAAAACTTGAAGGTGATGTTGCCTTTGCACTATTCTATAATTAAAATGGATAATACAAAGGATATAACTATTAAAAATTTGCACTTTGAGGGTTGTACAACTCCTCTTATAGTAGCTGAATTTGGTGCACAAAAAGTTTGCGGTTCAATTGATGGGCAAAATGTTGATAATGTAATAATTTCAAATGTTACTGTTGAACGCAGTGGAGGAACAGGTGTGCGTTTTACAGGTGTGAATATAAAGGTTATGAATAGTTGCTTTAATGAGCTTGGGGCTTGTGGAGTTTGGATTGGTATAAATGATGAATATTTACTTGTCGCATATGAAGATCAGGAGCGGGGTGCAAGTTCTGAAATAATAAACTGCACAATTAATAAAATAGGCTTAGATTATTTTGCGTCAATTGGAGTTTTTGGAAGACATACAAATATAATAGGAAACTATATTAGATTTACACCATATATGGGCATAAATGCTGGAGGAGATGGGGTATTAGTTAAGGATAATTATATTAGTGATGTTATGTGCAAATTAAATGATGGAGCTGCTATATATACGATTGGATACAGTAATGGTATTATTAGCAGTAATGTGATTAATAATATTAAAAAGAGTCAAAGGTTAGATAGCAAGAAATCAGCTATTTATCTTGATGAAAATAGTGGCGGATGGCTTGTTGAGGATAATATAATAAATGAATGTGATTATCCGATTTTCTGTCATATGTGTATGCCCAACAATATTATAAGAAACAATACTTGTATCTGTAATAAAGCTGAAAAAATGAACATTATTTGTTTGAGAAGTAACGAACTTAGTTTTGAAGGCAATATATTTAAAACAAATGGAGATGTGCTTTTTCATACAACTGAAAACTGTTTAAAAAGAATATATAATAATGTTATTATAACCATTGATGGAAATGTGAAACAAATAGAGTATGATTTATATTTACCTATTAATGAAATGAATTTAGACTTGGAAATAACAAATATAGTTAGGAAGTGAATTTATGAGATATTTAAACTTTAATAATTTATTGAAAGTATTGGATAAAAAAAAGCCGGAACATTCAACATTATTTGAATTTTCAATGTGTAATGAATTGCTTACAAAATGGGCAGGAGAAGAAGCCTTTGCTAACAATGATGGACTTGATGAAAAAACTATTGAAAACAAAATAATAGTAAGCGGTTATAAGAATTTGGGTTATGATTATGCTAACATAGTGATAAATAATTTTACATTTAAAAAAAGCGAACATAACAAAAAAGAGACCATTTCAATAAACGAGGGTGAAGGTATTTGGGATAGAGAGAGTTATAAACAGTATAATTTTAATAACCCTGATAATTATAGCTATAAGGGACTTGATATTCTTTCAGACCTTCTTATTGATAATATGAAACTTACAATTTATAGTCCGGGTGGTTTACTTGAGAATGTAATTGCAATAGTAGGATATGAAAATTTATGTATGATGCTTTTTGATGATGAGGCACTTGTTGCTGAGTTATTTGATGAAGTGGGTGCGAGATTATATAGATATTATGAAAACTGCATAAAGCATAAGAGTATTGGTGCTTTAGTAGCAAATGATGATTGGGGCTTTAAAACACAGACCATGCTACCACCTGAGATTTTGAGAAAGTATGTTTTCCCTTGGCATAAAAAATTAGCTTACCTTGCACATAGCAATAATAAACCGGCAATTTTACATAGTTGCGGTTACCCTTGTGAAATAATGGAAGATATTATTGAGAATATGAAATATGATGGTAAACACTCATATGAGGATAGTATTGTTAGAGTGGAAAAAGCATATTCATTATGGGGCAAACGCATTGCAATTTTGGGTGGAATTGATTTAAATTTTCTATGCACAAAGACACCAGTTGAAATTGGATTAAGAGCTAAAGGACTATTAGAATTGACAAAAAGTGTTGGCTATGCCTTAGGTTCGGGAAACAGTATTCCATATTATATTCCGCAAGAGAATTATAATGCAATGAGAGAAATGGCTTTCATATAGTGTGTTATGGATTATACTAAGAAAAGTTAAATGGAGTAAAAATATGCTAAGTAAAAATTACAGTATAAATGATTTTATTTTTGATGATGAAAAAAAAGAGGTTATATTTAATAGGTATGATATGCCAACACCTTGGATGAATTATTTATCAAATGGCACATTTCACACAATGATAAGTCAAGCTGGTGGGGCTCTTGCATTTTATCGTTCGCCTCAAATTTGGAGGATAAACCGCTATCGTTTTTTTCATCTGCCAACTG
>CAZFQD010000200.1:0-2860 GCA_964520885.1 uncultured Oscillospiraceae bacterium
CATTGAAAGATGCAGATTACTTAAATAATTTCAATCTTTATCGAACGGCAACAGGGAATCTTTATAGCAATAATATTACAGGTTCTAATAATATTGTCAGAAATTGTGAATTGTCTAATACAGCAACATGTGGTATTATTGTGGGTGGAAACAATAATGTTGTAACACTCAATTATATTCACGATACAAATTATTCAGGTACGAGTTTTGCGTCCGTTTTATTGTTGGATAATGTAAATAGAGCAGTCATTTCTAATAACACAATGGAAAAGACCGGTGGTCCACATATTGTAGCACACGGTAATTCTAATTTGAACAATGTCATTATTGAGAATAATGCACTATATAACCCGGCTGTATTTGTAAATGATACAGGTGCAATGTATTTTTATGCTGTTGACGGTGGAGGCTCAATTATAAGAAACAACATTGTTGACGCCTATAGCACAGGGAGCAATGGAACACATACGAAATTCACGGGCGGCATTTATCTTGACAATTTTTGTAGCCATTGGGTTGTAAACAATAATGTGGTTAAAAATGCTGAAGGGACGGGATTAATTGCAAATCTATCAAATCTTTATTGTGTTTGGGCGAATAATACGGTAATTGATTGTGATGTAGGGTTTGGAATGTTTGGTGGTTCAATAGAGGACGCTGATATGACCGGGACAATTTTAATAAATACGTTGTTTGTAAATATGCATGTTTATACTTATACTTACGACGCGTATGAAAGTTCGGTGCATTATACTCAGCATGGTTCTCTGGTTAATGGGTCTATTACTGTAATTAATAATGTTAGTAAGAGGATGTTTTGCAGTAATAATTTAGAGGTTGGATCTGTTGGTGAAGGTTATGTGCCTACTACTATTTTAGCGATGGACACAGGTTATTCATATCCACCTTATACAACAGGTTCAAGTCAGGATATTGGTGCAATTGCTGTAACTCCTATACATGTTACAGGTGTAACCTTAGACTGTTCAACAGCATCAATGGGAAAGCAGGTAACAAAACAGCTTGTTCAGACGGTAACTCCTTCAAATGCTAGTGATAAAACGGTTACATGGTCGTCAAATAATACGTCGGCTGCGACAGTTAGTTCTAGCGGATTAGTAACAGCAGTTGCGGTAGGAACAGCAACAATTACTGCAACAACTGTTGACGGATCATTTGCGGCAAACTGTGTAGTTACAGTTACACGATATGATGCCACAAGATATTATACGATAGCATACTCTCCTAGTGTAAGCTTGGTAATGGATGCAACAAACACCGGATTAGGTGGAGTAGTTAAACATGTGACTTATTCTGGTGCCGACAGCCAAAAATGGCAGATTATCGAAGTATCATCAGCAACTTTTAAGATTATAAATAAGGCTACTGGTTATGCTCTTGATGTTTACGGAGGTGTAAACTCTACTGGCAAAAATATTATCCAAAGCACCTATGCTGATTCAAATAGAATGAAGTGGACAATCACAGATAACACTTCATATGTTAAGATTAATAGCAAACTTGGAACTAATACATATATTAGAGGCACAGGGACAAGTGGGGCTACACTTTATACGGCAGCGTCTTCAACGTCTACTTCTCAAAGGTGGGTTATAAATCTTCTATCTTAGAGAGCAATGGCATTGAAAATTGTTATAACACACAAAAAAATGAGTGCAAATAATAGGAAAATATCACCGAACTACTTATGGGTTGGGAAAAACTAATATTTTCCACAGCCTCTCACATCACAGTATTTACAGTTCGGAATAAGGCGATACAATAATTTTAGGTTCTTTGTCAATAGTTGGGATAAAACCTGAAAAAGAATAATTTTTCATATCAGAGGGAGCTGTTAAGCGACCTCTGATATTTTGTTATTAAATATATGTAAAATACGGTTTCTAAATCTATCAAAATTACGATAACCATATGCATTTCTTTTTAAGACTTTGATTTTATTGTTAAAGCCCTCGGTAAAAGCATTGGTATAGGGGCAATCAAAGGAGTTTAGAATAACTTTTGACCAGTTTATGAAAGTATTAGCACAATCGGAAAACCTATTAATACCACAATTCCCCGCATCTCTAATCCAAATAGAAAGTTTCAGCTTAGCATCTTCACTATTATTGCATTTAAGAATTTTGAAAAAATGTTCTTTAAGGAAATAAGCATTTGATGAATATTCCGACCTAAACTGAACAGTTTGACCGCACGAATTGAACAGCTGTCTGACCCTGTGTATAATAATTATTGCACCTTTTGGTGTAATAATTTTAGGAGGGTCAAGCAATGACCAATTACAGAGAGATTCTAAGGCTTCAAAGCCTTGGAATCAATAATACCCAAATAGCATCAAGTTGTGGATGCTCAAGAACAACGGTAGTCGGGGTACTGCAAAAAGCAGTGTAACATATGCTTTTTTAGATGTCAATGTACAGTTTCAGCGGGTTCTTTTCTCATTACCGTGAAAAGTTCAGTTTGCCAAAATGGCTTGTTTTTGAGTTCCCTCGTCCTCGGTACATTTTACCAACACATATTTTGTAGCTGTCAAGGGTGAGATGGCTTCTAAAAGCACCCATGATGACTTTAAAAAACACCTATTTGCTTTTAAAATAGTGGTATTTTCACGGAAACAGGAAAAGAGCCTTTTAGCGGAAAGAGTGTTCAATTTTGGCGGTTTAAGTGTTCGGTTTGGGCGGTCAGGGTGTTCAACGCAAAACGGTCAAGGTGTTTTTTCGGAGCGGTATATGCACAATAGCCTTCGGAGTATAAAAACTCTGAGGGCTTTTCTTATGCTCAAAATTAAAATGCTGATAAGCTAATAATACTTCAAGTCTTAAAAATATTTACAGTATCC
>CAZFQD010000201.1:0-2857 GCA_964520885.1 uncultured Oscillospiraceae bacterium
TCTGCTTAAAAATTTTTAAAAAATGCTTGACTTTTAATAGTTAGTCACCTCAAAAAAATTGTAGCATATATTTTCAGGTTTGTCAATACATTTGTTTAAACATTTGTATGATTTTGTTTTAAAAAAATAGCCACCCTAAAAGAGCGACTATTTACCCACCGCACTATTTAACCCCTTACCAGCCTTAAACAAAGGTGCTTTAGATGCTACTATATTAATAACTGCACCAGTTTGCGAGGTTGAAAGTTATACTTATAAACCAGCTTTTTGGTATTGCTTAAATTATTAGTATCAAAGATATAGCTTTGCGGTTCTGCTAATTGGGAAATTTTTTTTGCAACAGAACCGCCTATCCTTGGTGGGCTGTATCACCGTTACCGTAAAGCGGCTTAAAAATTTACATAACCCTAAAAATTGTAGCTCATCTTAAATCATTATGAGCTTTTTTGCTATGCAATAAAATCATTTTTGGCTTCTTGCATCAAATTTTTTTCTTTTGCATGGAATATTTTTGTAATAATTGTTCTCAAAAAAATTAAGATTTTATGATTTTTTTCTTTACAAATACTTTTTTAAAGGGCAGATGTAATTTTTGAAGGCGACAGAAGTATATTTAATGAATGTCATTCCTATCTCAAAAATTATATTATATTTTTAAATATAACCAGATTCCATGACATTTTCGGAATAACAATTCCGTCGCTTGTATCAAAATTAACCATTTTCATTTCCCTCGGAACAACTGTATTCGGATTTTCAAATGTGTTTTTGGCATTTAGATCATTACCGTCAAGGACCGTATGAGAAATCACTTTTACATTTCCAAACCCTCTGAAATCGACATCAATTCTGATATCATCATTCTGACTGCAATTCAGTGCAAAAAGCACTATATTTTCCTTTTCTTCATCGTATGTTGCTGCAACAGTCACAGCATCAGCTTCTCCGTACCTTTTAGACTGAATCTTTGGTAAATCAGTCCTTAGATTCAGTGCCTTACCTTTTGCATTTAATGAACCATGCATAAACGGATAAAATATTGTTTGTCTGATTGCCTTTCCGCCTTTTTCTGTAAGAATAGGGGCAATTACATTCACCAGTTGTGCAAGACAGCCCATTTTTAATCTGTCGGCATGATTAATCATTGTGCATATCAATCCACCCAAAACAAGTGCATCTAGCAAAGAATATTTGTCTTCAATCCTTGGGGAAGCGGGTTTCCATTCTTCAATCTCCCACTGTTTGCTCATATCCCAGATATTCCACTCATCTAAAGAGAGATACATCGTTTTATTGCTTCTTTTTAATGTTTTAACATAGTCTGCTGTTGTAATAACATCTTTGATAAACTTGTTGAGATCCAAATATGAAAGCAGAAAATCCCCTATTGTCATATTCTCTTCCTGATAATAATAGCGATGAAGTGATATATAGTCAACATCATTGTATAAGTGCTCTAAAACCTTTCTGTCCCATTCGGGATAGGTGCCCAACATTGGACTTGAACTGCCTGAAGCGACCAACTCAATGGTATTGTCTGCCATTTTCATCATTTTGGCAGCTTCATGAGCCTTGCGTCCGTACTCATCGGCTGTAAGATGACAGATTTGCCAGTCTCCGTCCATTTCATTACCCAGACACCATGTTCTGATATTATGTGGTTTCTTATGCCCGTTAGCAACTCTCATATTAGACCAGTATGTCCCGGATGGATGATTGCAATATTCAACCATTTCAGCGGCCTCTTTCGGGGTTCCGGTTCCTAAATTTACCACTGCCATGATACTCGTACCGACTTTTTTCGACCAGTCTGCAAATTCATCAATGCCGATTTCGTTTGTTTCAATTGTTTTCCATGCAAGTTCAAGTCTGCTTGGTCTGTGCTCTTTTCTGCCGATCCCATCGGTCCAATGGTAACCCGAGACAAAATTACCCCCCGGGTATCTTACAATCGGCAATTGAAGCTCCTTAACCAGCTCCAGTACATCCTTTCTGAATCCCTGCTCATCCGAATCCGGATGCTCCGGCTCATATATACCTGTATAAACTGCCCTGCCCATATGTTCAATAAAGGAACCGAAAAGCCTTTTATCAATATTTCCTTTTACATAATCTTTTTCAAAGATAATCTTGCCCTTTTTCATAGCGACCTCCAAAATCCATTATTTACTTCGTATTAATAGCATCTTTAAATATTCTTTCATGCCGCCTAAATAACATTTTTGACAAAATAAAAACATGTAGCGACAAAGTCAGACGGATGATTAATTATAAGTCTCCCGTTACTGATGCTGAAATCAATATTATTACTGTATTCTTCCTTTAATCTCCATCCATTTTCAATATCTATTATTATTTTGCTTTTGCTTTCCAGTTTAAATGTATGAAAAACAAGGATAAATTCATCGTTCTCTTTTGTTATTCTTTTTACAGCCTGATAGCCCGTGGGACTCCTGTAATATTTCACATCATCAGTAAGCTTATAGAACCTGCCGTTTTTAATAATATGTGCGATGCTTTTATAAAAACGAATGCCTTCTCTTACCTTATCGAGTTGTTCTCCATTAAGCTCGGTAATATCACCGGATAAGCATAGTCGACCGAAAAAGGTAGCAACGATAGAATAGACTATTCTATCTATTGTATCATTTTTTCTTAAAGTAGCCCATATTTGATTTTGCCTTGCGGGAATGACTCTGGAAACATTTGCAGCAATTATCGGTATCTCTATACATTCATGAGCATCAGAAAAGGATGCCATACTAGATTTTGACATTCTATAAGGTTCAAGTCTATGTCCACCGGAGGAGCAATTTTCAATTATTAATTCGGGAATTCCCCGCTTTAATTTGTTAAA
>CAZFQD010000202.1:0-2848 GCA_964520885.1 uncultured Oscillospiraceae bacterium
TCACCTTGTATAATCATTAAGATTACCCATTTGCTTTTGCAATTTTCTTTCTTTTTAATTTTATATATATTAAGTGTGCTGTATATGATAAAAGATAGCATATTACCGATAAAATTACTATAACCGCTCCGGATGCAATATTCATCTCATACGAAATCCACAATCCGGCAATACAAAAAATACAGCCAAATAAAACGGAATAAATCATACGACTTTTCAGGTTGGAGGTCAGCATACCCGCCGTTGCAGCCGGTGCTGTGAGCAGAGCAAGCACAAGAATAATTCCAACCACCCGAATTAAAACGACCACTGTCATTGCAATAAGTACCAGAAGCAGATATTCAAGAAAGGCGGTTTTTATGCCGATAATTGAAGCAAATTCCTCATCAAAAAGATAGGCTTTCCAATTATTAAATAAAGCAACAATTACAAGCGTTACAATTAAGGTTAAGCATACCATTAAATAGAGATCGAATTTTGTTACCGAAAGAATGCTTCCGAAAAGATAAGAGCTTAAGTCGGGAGGATATCCGGGCATCAAGGCAATGAAAAGAATGCCAAGTGCCATTCCAAGTGACCAAAACAAACCGATTATCACATCGGACCGCACACCGCCTTTTCTTTTTATATATCCTATTCCTAATGCGGCACAAATAGAAAATAAAAATGCACCGATAATAGGTTCAAAGCCCATAAGATATCCTAAACCCACTCCACCGTATGAGGTGTGTGCTATTCCTCCGCTCATCATAACCAGTTTTTTTTCAACTATAATCACTCCGATGATGCCACAGACAATACTTGCAAAAATACCGGCAAGTAAAGCATTCTGCAAAAATTGATATTCAAAAAGTGCTTTAATCAATTTACATTCCCTCCTCGTGCTCTTTGAGCACCCTGTGAGGTACTCCGTGGGCGATAAGGTCAACCGGGCAGCCATAGAGACTATTTACAATACTTTCGGTAAGCTCCGGCTCCCCATGATAAAAAAGATGACCATTGAGGCAAGCCAATCTATTCACTTGCGAAGAGATGGCAAGCAGATCATGTGTGACAAGAATAATAGTCATGCTTTTATTTAATTCGGCAAGCAAACCATATATCTGATCACGTGAGACAGCATCTACATTAGCAGTCGGTTCGTCCAAAAGTAAAAGCTTAGGATTAACAGCAAGCGTCCTTGCAATAAGCATTTTTTGAAATTCTCCTCCGGACAATTCAGATATCTGACGGTTTGCAAGGCTCGCAATGCCAACCCTTTCAAGGAGTTCAGACGCCATCTCCTTATCCTTTGAAGTATATCTATAAAAGGGAGATAAACCTTGCTTTAAGCATCCTGTTAGAACAACTTCAAACAGAGTAATCGGAAATCGTTTGTCAAATGAAGCAAATTGCGGAACATATCCCATCAATGTTCTACTTTTTCCGTTGCTGCTTCCATAAACCTGTACAGTGCCGGAAGAGATTGAAACAAGACCGAGAATAGCTTTTAAAAGTGTGGATTTACCGCCGCCGTTAGGCCCAATAATCCCTAAATATTCACCGCCAGCCACATCAAGGCAGACATCTGAAATTGCGGGTGTCTGTCCGTAATACACCGACAAATTATCAATATGAACCACAGGTTCGTTATGGACCTCTATATTGCTCATTGCATAACCTCCGCCATTGTTTCCGCCATATTTTTAAGATTTCCAATGTAATCCGCTGCTAAAGGTGCAAGCTGTTTAGTTTTTCCTCCAATTTCTTCGGCAAATGCTTCGGACTGATTGCTGTCAACTTCCTCCTGATAAAAAATAGCTTTTATTTTTTCTTTTTTTGCAAGGTCAATCATCTCCTGCAAATGCTGAGGCGTTGCCTCTTTGCCTTCCTCTTCCAACGCATACATGGTCAGACCATAATCATTAGCAAGATACCCAAACGCAGGATGATATACAATAAATTTCTTGCTTTGTATACCATTAAGAGCCACTTTTATTTGTTCGTCAAGCTCATCAAGCTGCTCATTATACGCCTTGGCATTTTCGTTATATGTTTTTTCGTTCTCCGGATCAAGCTTACTCATCTCACGGGCAATCGCTTCAATCATGACCTTGACTCTTTTGGGAGAAAGCCATATATGCGGATCTCTTTCACCCGAATCAAAAGTCCTATCAGAGTAAACAGATGCAACTTCATTTTGAAGAGAAACTACTTTAACATCTCCAACATTAGGTAGTAAGTTTGCCTCCTCCGTGGGTACCCCAATCGTAAAATATATTAATGCCTTACTGAATTGCTCCATTTCTTTCGGAGTAGGTTCATAGTTTTCAGGACTGTTCCCCGGAGGTATCATAGCAATTACTTCCGCTAAATCTCCGCAGACAGCTTTCACAAAGGTCTGTTCAGGTACAATAGATACAGCAATAATTGGCTTATTACTTTCATTTTTATTATTGTTACTGCAACCTGAAAAAAACAAGATACTCAGTATAAGTGCTAAACTCATCATAATACTTATAGCTTTTTTAGTAATCATTTTAACTTATCCACCTCATAAAAAATTATGATTATAAATGCAAATGGTTTGCATCTTCATAATAAGTATAATATGGTAATGAGCATATGTCAATATTGAAATAACAAAACTTTTTTATATTAATTAAGATAATCCTAAAATTTTAAAATAATTTTGGTCTTTTTGCTAATTCAAGATTAAATTAGCATAGTCCTGTTGTTGTTTTTTTTCTTATTTGTATTTATTTCCTTTATTTTATGTGCATATCACATTTAAAAGAACCAATAATATTATTTAGGTGACTAACTATTAAAAGTCAAGCATTTTTTAAAAATTTTTAAGCAGATAAAA
>CAZFQD010000203.1:0-2843 GCA_964520885.1 uncultured Oscillospiraceae bacterium
AGATTTCAATAATAAGTACCTCTCAACCATATAATAATTTCGGAATTAGTATGGGCATGCAAACAGATTTAGAGGATCCTGCAACAAAGGATTGGTCAGAAGCAGAGGAATTCCGATTTTGGATTGACCTTTCTGAATCAGATATCCCATGGATTAATGTTACTATTAATATTGTTGAGATATTACCTGATGAAAGCGGGATAGGATGGAATCTTAAAAATAATGAACCTGTTTATTTAGGTACGAAAGAAAGCGGATATCTTACGAAGACAATAGCAAGTAATATTTTATGTCTTGATACAAGATATAAAGGGTGGGTTCGAATTCCAGAGAGTTCGCTCAATCCAAGTGTGACTGCCGATAGAATTGGTGCTGGTGAGGTTAAGCTTATCCAAATGACATTTGGTTCTATAGTACCATCCGATTTTGTAATAAGTGAGCAAAAACCACAAGTAATTTATTTGGATTCTTTATCAATCACAAATAATATTCCACCGGTATCTAATACTTCTAACCTCGTATTCGGATTTGAACATTTTGCTGACGATGAGGAAATTAACACAACCGTTGGACCAACCGGAAACAGACCTAGTGATGGAACAGAATGGAATCCTAATGAACTTCCTTGGTTATCACCATATTTTACATATGGGCTCGGTACAACCTATTTGTTTAATGCGAAGGCAGGTAAGGGTGAGACAGGGAATGCAGGTAAAATAGCTGTAATAGAGACACGTGAAGTTGATAATGGTTTTCATATAGAAGCAGGATTTCAGACAGACCTTGAAGATCCTGCTACAATGGATTGGTCAGAAGCAAAAGAGTTTAGGTTTTGGGTGGATCTTTCGGAATCGGATATTCCATGGATAAATATAACGGTAAATATTATTGAAATATTACCTGATCAAAGCGGGATAGGATGGACTCTCAAAAATGGGGAACCTGTATATATTGGTAATCAAGCGATGGGGTATAATATACAGGTAATATCTGATAATCTTGTTCAACTTGATGAAGGTTTTAAGGGATGGGTACGCGTTCCGGTAACAACACTAAATCCAAGTGTGACTGCCGAACGAATTGGTGCCGGTGACGTTAAACTTATCCAAATGACATTTGGCTCATTAATGGACGTAGAGGTGAGTGAAGAAGCACCTCAGGTAATGTACTTGGATGCTTTATCAATCACAAAAGAAGAAATGCCTAAATCCAATACGGTATTTGGATTTGACCATATGGCTGACGGTGCGGCAATTAACACAACCGTTGGTCCAACAGGATTTAGACCGAGTGATGGAACAGAATGGAATCCTAGTGAAGTTCCTTGGTTATCAACATATTTTACATATGGTTTGGGTACGACTTATAATTTTAATGCAAAGGTCGATAAAGGTGTAACTGGGAATGCAGGGAAAATAGCTATAATAGATACACGTGAAGAAGATAATGGTTTTTATATAGAAGCAGGATTTCAGACAGACCTTGAAGATCCTGCGGTAAAAGATTGGTCAAATGTGCAGGAATTCCGATTTTGGATTGATATGTCTGAATCGGATATTACGTGGGTGAATATTAAACTAGATATTGTTGAAATATTACCTGATGAAAGCGGGATAGGATGGACTCTCAAAAATGGGGAACCTGTTTATTATGGCACAATAGGAAGTGGATTCACTACACAGGTAATATCTGATAATCTTGTTCAACTTGGTGCAGATTTTGAGGGATGGGTACGCGTTCCGGTAACAACACTAAATCCAAGTGTGGCTGCCGATAGAATTGGTGCCGGTGAAGTTAAACTTATCCAAATGACATTTGGCTCATTATTGCCTCCTGAATTAGAGGTGAGTGCACAAGCACCACAGGTAATGTATTTAGATTCGCTATCAATTGCGGAGAATTATGGCGAGGAGAAGGCTGACGGTACTAACACTTTATATGTAAGGAAAAGTATTGGTGACGACGATAATGGAGGAACCTATTCAAAGCCATTTGAAACAATTGAAGCCGCTCTCAAGAAAATGAAAACAGGAGATACATGTTTAATTGGGGATGGGGTTTATTATGAAGGAATATATCCAGCTAATGGTACGGCAGATAAGCCAATCACAATTGATGCAATACCAAGTCAGAGTCCGGTGGTTACAGGTGCAAAAGAGTTTTCACACAGTTGGACTGTTTATAGTGGTAGTGTTTATTATGCTGATGTCACAGATGAGTTCAATGATATAGATACCGATCATTTCCAACTTTTTGCAAACGAAACAGCAGCAGTTGAAGCAAGATGGCCAAACCTGTCGACTTCAACGATGGAAACTGCACTTACTTATACAAGAGCAGTTGCACAGTCAGGAACCAACTATCAAAAGATGGTTGCATTAAATTTGCCAACAACTGATTTAGTTGGTGCGAAAGTAACAGTATGGCCGGGACCAGATGGTATGTCAGGTTGGACAAATGTTACAAGGGTAATAAGCAGTGTTACAAGTGGTGTAAATCTGTATTATAGTGTACCTTTTGAAGCAAATCCAACTCAAGAACAGATACCATTTATTCCAAATCCAGGCAATGCATATTTTATACATGATAAATTAACGTTGTTGGATTCCCCGGGTGAATATTATCTTGATAAGAGTGCAAAGAGGATTTATTATTACACACCAAATGGTAGTTCGCCAACAAACTATAGAATATCCTTAAAAATGAATAAGTATGCTTTGAATTTAGCATATAGTGCTAATGTTAAGGTTAAAAACATTCAATTTTTCGGTTCATCTTTCACAATGGATAATGCAACAAATTGTATACTTGATGATTGTACATTTAAATATGCAGATTACTTA
>CAZFQD010000204.1:0-2799 GCA_964520885.1 uncultured Oscillospiraceae bacterium
GAGTTTATCATATTATTTTATAAATGTCAAGTTTTAAATGTTACGAGGTACTACAATTTTATGAAAGGACATATCTAAATGAGTCATCACAAAATTCAAGCTGAAAATTTAAGTTTTTCTTATGCCGACAAAAATAATGCAATTGATAACATTTCATTTTTAATTACTCACGGACAATCGGTTGGAGTAATTGGTGCTAATGGTGCAGGAAAATCTACTTTATTAATGCTTTTATTGGGTGTTTTAATGCCTTCAACAGGAAAGGCAATAATTGGAGATGTTAAAGTAGAGAAAAACACTTTGCCAATTATAAGAAGCCATATTGGAATGGTTTTTCAAAACCCTGAGCATCAACTTTTTATGCCAAAGGTTTATGACGATATTGCCTTTGGACCTCGCAACTTAAATTTAAGCGAAGATGAGGTTGAAAAAAGGGTTAATGAGGCACTTTTCAAGGTGGGAATTTTGCATTTGAAAGACCGTTCATCTTATAAACTTTCATGGGGAGAAAAACGCTGTGCGGCAATTGCAAGTGTTCTTTCAATGAGCCCGGATATTTTACTTATGGATGAGCCAACAGATGCACTTGACGGCAAGGCAAGGCGACGAATAATAGAACTTTTAAAAACCTTTTCCCACACAAAAATCATTGCAAGCCACGACCTTGATATGATTTTTGAACTTTGTGAAAGAACAATTGTTATTTTAGATGGGCAAATAAAAGCAGACGGAAATACAAAAGACATTCTCTCAAATATTTCGCTTTTGAATGAATGCGGATTAGAAATACCTCTTTCAATGCAAAACTGCAAAAATTGTGGCTTAAATAAAAATATGAATTAACACATTTTAATTGTTATGGCAATTTTTTTATGCTATAATAATATTTTAAAATTTTACAGTATAATTTGTTATTTAAAGGAATGATTTTATAAAATGCCAAATCAAAGTAGTATAAGAAATTTTTCAATAATTGCACATATTGACCATGGCAAGTCCACCCTTGCTGACCGTATTTTAGAACTTACACAGGCAGTTTCTGCAAGGGATATGGAGGCTCAACTTCTTGACAATATGGATATTGAACGAGAACGAGGCATAACCATAAAAGCAAGAGCAGTTAAATTAAATTACATTGCTAAGGATGGCAAGCAATATATATTAAATTTAATTGACACACCCGGTCATGTGGATTTTAATTACGAAGTTTCTCGCTCTCTTGCTGCTTGTGAGGGGGCTGTTCTTGTTGTGGATGCCGCACAAGGAATTGAAGCCCAAACTTTAGCAAATACTTACCTTGCATTAGACCATAATTTAGAAATTGTGCCTGTTATTAATAAAATAGACTTGCCGTCTGCCGACCCACAAAGAGCAATAAAGGAAATTGAGGACATTATAGGAATCCCTGCCCAAGATGCACCATTAATTTCCGCAAAAATGGGAATTAATATTGAGCAGGTATTAGAAAAGATAGTAAGCACAGTGCCTTGCCCAACAGGAGATGAAAATGCACCTTTAAAGGCTTTGGTTTTTGACTCTTATTACGATAGTTATAAGGGAGTAATTGTTTATATCCGAGTTTTTGATGGCAAAATTGGAGTAGGCTCACAGGTTAAACTTATGGCAAATAATTCTGAATTTGAGGTTGTTGAAGTTGGCTATTTGCGACCTTTTGGTTTAGAACCTTGCAAGCAACTTTTTTCCGGCGAGGTTGGTTATTTTACTGCAAGTATTAAAAATGTTAAGGATACTACTGTTGGCGATACAGTTACCACTATCCAAAATGGTGCATTAATATCATTAGCAGGCTATAAAAAGGTTACACCGATGGTTTTTTGTGGTATTTATCCTTCGGACGGTGCTAAATATGAGGATTTAAGAAACGCTCTTGATAAGTTAAGATTAAATGATGCATCCCTTTCCTTTGCACCAGAAACCTCTATTGCTTTGGGTTTTGGTTTTCGTTGTGGATTTTTGGGGCTTTTGCATATGGAAATTATTCAAGAACGCCTTGAAAGAGAGTATAATTTAGACCTTATTACTACAGCTCCAAGTGTTATATATAAAATTAAAAAAACAAATGGGCAAGAGATAATTATTGATAATCCTACAGAATATCCTTCTCCTGCAATAATTGATTATGCCGAAGAGCCGTATGTTAAGGCAGATATTATTTCTCCCAGCGAATATGTAGGCAGTATTATGGAACTTTGCCAACAACGAAGGGGAACATTTATAAATATGACCTATATTGATACAGATAGGGTTAATCTTCATTATGATTTACCCTTAAATGAAATTATTTATGACTTTTTTGATGCTTTAAAGTCAAGAACAAGAGGCTATGCCTCGCTTGATTATGAGTTATCAGGCTATAAAAAATCCGAATTAGTAAAACTTGATATTTTATTAAATGGCGAAATTGTTGATGCCTTATCATTTATTGTGCATACCGAAAAGGCTTATTCAAGGGGAAGAAGAATTGCCGAAAAATTAAAGGAGAAAATTCCTCGTCAGATGTTTGAAATTCCAATTCAAGCGGCTATCGGCAATAAAATTATTGCAAGAGAAACGGTAAAGGCTTTACGGAAAGATGTTTTGGCAAAGTGCTACGGCGGAGATATTACAAGAAAGAAAAAGTTGCTTGAAAAGCAAAAAGAGGGCAAAAAGAGAATGCGACAATTGGGAACTGTTGAGGTTCCGCAGGAGGCGTTTATGTCGGTTTTGAAATTAGATTAAAATTCGTAGCCAGCTATCAAATGTCAATAGCAAAAAAAATATTTTTGAAATTTAAGCAAT
>CAZFQD010000205.1:0-2728 GCA_964520885.1 uncultured Oscillospiraceae bacterium
GCCTGCTTTTCCGCTTTCTCCCACTCCCGGTACTGCGTTAAAATTGCATGTTGAACCAATTCCCCATGTAAAATATGGAGAAAGCCATGACTGATTGTATGGATTCCAAACGGTTCCGTCACTTGGTCTGTTTCCTGTTGGTCCACTTGCTGTATTTATTTCCTGATTATCTGCAAAATTTTCAAAGCCAAAAGCTGTCTCAACGTTATCAGTTACTGCTTGTGCCATTGAAAACGAACTTAATGACATTGTACCAGCAGTATTATATGTAACAGATAGCGAATCAATATAAAAGTTCTGTGGGTTAGTAGCATTCACTGTAACCCCACTTTGTACAAATGCTCCGCACGTAAGTTGAATTATATGAACTTCGCTACTTCCGCCTGTTCCAAATTCTGTATACCCATTATCGTTTACAAGCGATGTAACCGGTATCTTTATCCAACCTTTAAATTTTGCCGTAAGCTGTATTATATTTGTGTTTACTGTTGTCTTTGTATCATATCCGCCATTTGCATTACTTGTATAATATGTGCCACTTGTTTTCATTCTCCAAAACCACGCTGTCCAAGGTTCCTGAATTACTAAATCAACATTCATAAAAGTCATATCAGATTCTGACAAATCAACCCAGAATTTGATATCTTTTACGCCTGTCCAATCTTTTAAAAGATTAGAATAGTTATTGTTAAATCCTAGTGCTGTTGAAAAGTTGTTCCATTCTGCCCCAGTTTTTATAACGCTTATTTGTGCTGCATTACCTGAAACCCCTTTCCCAGCTACTACTGATGCATTATAATTAACTCCTAAATTATTATAATCAGTATAATATTGTGAGAAGTAGTCGTTAATTGTTATCGGTGATCCACCTGCTAATTTTTCAAAGTCAATAACATTTATACTTTCATCTTCTGGTATTATTGGTTCTTCATCACACCCAATTGAAAGTGAATCAATATAAATGTTTTGTGACCTTTGTTCACTTACTAAAAAGGATGATGATAAAAGTGAACCAAATGACATCTGAACAATTTTTACATCCCCTTCTCCAATTATTTTGCCAGAAACATTTGGTTGAAGGGAATTGACTGGAATTCTTACCCATCCTTTAAAACGTGATTTTACTTGTAATGTATTATAATCTAAAACAGTAGTTGCTGTATAGCCATTATCATCTGTTCCCATATAAAGAGGTTGTCCTACCTTTAGGTTCCATGTTACTCCGCCGCCTACTGGTAATGTTTCAACAATATTTACCGTTATATTTATCCATGGAATTTCTGATTCAGACATATCAATCCAAAATTTTAATTCTTTTATATTAGACCAGTTTGTCGTTGCAGGATCTTCTAAATCTGTTTGAAAACCTAAAACAAATGAAAAACCATTATCATTATCTCTTGTTTTTATTAGTGAAATCCCCCCTGATTTTCCACTTTCGCTTTTTTGACTTGTTGCTTTTATCTTAAACGAGCTGTTTAGTCCGTCCGTATAATATGGTGAAAGCCATGGTTGATTAGATGGATTCCAAACTGTTCCGTTGCTTGGCCTGTTTCCTGTTGGTCCAACGGTTGTGTTAATTTCCTCATTTTCCATAAAATTTTCAAAACCAAAAACCATACTTGGTTGAACTGGTTGTTTTGGAATATTATCATTCTTTGTGATTGATAGTGAATCTAAATAAAAAATTTGTGGTGTTTCTTCACTTACCGTTATTGGTGCTGGTAATATTGAACCAAAAGTCATTTGAACAAGCTTAATTTCTCCGTTTCCAATGACATCTGCATCTGTGTTAGACTGAAGAGCTACAACTGGTATTCTAATCCAACCTTTAAAACCTTTTGTTAACTGAATTATATTTCCGCTTACTGTTTTTATGCTCTTCTCATTCTCTTCTGAAACTAAATATATTTCTTGTCCATTCTTCAGTGACCAACCTATTCCGTTTCCACCATCTAAAATTTCAATTATATTTAATCCAACATTTATCCATGGGATATCTGTACTGGAAAGGTCAATCCAAAATTTGAATTCTTTTAAATCCGACCAATCCTTAACTGCCGGATCTTCAAGGTCTGTTTGTAACCCCATTGAAAATGAGAAGCCATTGTCATTTGTTCTTGTTCTAATTAATGAAACCATCCCTGCATTACTTGATGTTCCTTTATCCGATTTTGCATTAAAATTATATGTAGTTCCTAAGCCACTTGTGAAATGTGATGAAAGCCATGGTAAGTTTGATGTATTCCAAACAGTTCCATCACTCGGTCTATTCCCTGTTGGGCCATTTTGAGTATCTATTGCCATACCATCTGCCATATAATCAAAGCCAAAAACAACATCTGATAAGCTTGTATCCAAAGGAACAATATCTTCTGCTTTTACTGAAACATTTGCTAAGCTTGGAATATGATTAAATAACATTGAAATCACGCATAATACTGCCAATATTGAAAATGACCTTCTCTTCATTTTAATCCCTTCTTTTTTTTCTTTATAATAGATTAATATATGCATTTATTGTTTTATAGATTTTATTTCAAAATCAACATATTATATATTTTTGATGTGTTTTCACTAAAAAAATTAATAATATTTTCATAATTTACTCTATTTTTTATAATTTTAACATTATTTAAAGAAAAAGTCATTGCTTTTTATTGCAATTTAATATGCAATTATTGCTATAATAAATCATTGTGAAAATCTTTTCAAGTTAAGATAATGC
>CAZFQD010000206.1:0-2708 GCA_964520885.1 uncultured Oscillospiraceae bacterium
CTCGTGCAATTTGACTGCCCGTCCTCACCGGAGTCAGTTATCAAAGATGATATTACATATCAGTGCAAAGGAAACTTTAATATAAAAATTAAAAATAAAAACAATCTAAACATAAACAAAATAATTTTTCAGACAAGAAAAGTAAACAATGATTATTTTTGTTTCTTCTTAAATGCTGATAAAGATAATAGTTATAGTGACATTATTATAGAAATAGATAAAAGATTTAATGTAGAACAATGGGATTTAAGAAGCCCTTCAATTACCGGTGTATCATATAACAATAATTTGAATACAACATCAGTTACAACAATTTTTGAAGCTGGAGAAGAAAAGTTGTTTCGTTTAACAAACGAAACAGTTGAAGACTATATAAATGTACCTTGTTTACCCAAGCAAACAATTGTATTAGATAAACCTATGAAATATGAGCTGAATGAAAAGAATGTTTGTGTTCTTGATACAGCTTGCTATAGTATTAATAATAATACATTATCAATAGAAACTGAAATTCTTAAAATTGACAGAGAAATTCGAGATCACTTTAATTTTGATCAACGTGGGGGCTGTAAGAAGCAACCTTGGTTTGTAGATAAATATAATAAAGGTGAAAAAGATAAAAAAATATGTTCATTAAAAATAGAATTTTCTTTTATTATACAAGAAATACCTAATCAATTAGAGCTTGCCATTGAGTCACCTGAAAATTTCAATATATTTTTAAATGGTGAACAAATAAAGAAAGATATATTAGGTACGTGGATTGATATTTGTTTTAAACGGATACACCTAAATACAACTTTACTTAAAATGGGCGAAAATAAATTGAAAATCGAAACAGAATTTACAGAAAATACTGATTTAGAAGCAGTCTATCTACTTGGAGATTTTGGTGTTAAATTAAATGGTACTTGTAAAACAATAACAAATCTCCCGAACAGTTTAAGTACGGGAGAAATAGCTAGTCAGGGCTTGCCATTTTATAGTGGCAAAATAAAGTATTATACGGGTATAACAAATAATCATGTAAGAATCAAATTAAATGGCTGTTATGGTGCTTTTGTAAAAGCTATAAGTGGTGATATGGAAAAAAATATAGCATTTAATCCTTATATATCTGATCTTTATGTAACTAAAGAACTTGTACTAGAATTGATTCTTACTAGGCGTAATACATTTGGGCCATTACACTTAAATCCAGTTATTTCACCTTTTTATGGCCCAGATGAATTTATTAGTGAAAACGAACATTTTTCTATTTTCTATAATTTAATAAAACAAGGCATTTTAGAACCACCAATTATCAATATATTGTAAAATAAGTATATATAATTATATTTATTCCATTTATAAACGTTGACATTACTCTTGCATTTAATAATAAATTCATCATTATTGTGTTTGAGAAATCAACAATAATATTCCTCTGCATCTAATGATGCCAAAATATCTATATTGAATTTTTTTAAAAATCCTACAACCTATGAGCTGTTGATTATTTGATGTTTATTATTATAATAAAAAATACTAAATAGCTATAAATAGCAATAAGATGCCCTATAAATCATTTCGTAATATCAACAATTATGAGAAATAATCAAACGTCATCAAAGGGTCACTGCCACTCTGATGTTTATAAGATGTTTGTTAATATAATAAATAATGCCATATAGCATTAAATTGCGATAAGATAGACCTTAAATAATCCCATAATATCAGCAATTACACGAAATAATCAAAGGTCATCAAAAAGTCTAAAACGCACTCATAACCCAAAGGTCGCAGGTTTAAATCCTGCCTCCGCAACCAATTTAAAAACCTGTAAAGCCTTGATTCAATCGACTTTACAGGTTTTTTGTTTTTTTAATAATTAAAGGTTTAGGCTGGATTATAAAATTGGTTTGTTTTAAAACTATTAATATTCCAAATTTAATAAAACTGTCGCTAATTTGATTAGGTTTATAAGCTACATTGCTGAAATTATCAGTTAAAATCCGATCCAGCAAGGACATAACAAATAGCCACCAATCCTAATAGCCATTACAGCTACCAAATTTGGCGGTTCCCTTTTTTGCTTATTAACTTATATCTCAACCCCTTATCCACGACCGACCTAAATGCAACTTGAAGCTTATCATCAAATAGCGTTATTCTTTCAACTAACTGCCTTGTGAGTTTATCATCGTATTCAGTAATTATGCCACTTTGTATATCCAAAAACTCAGTCATCTCACTTATTCGTTGGCGTTTGGTTTGGCACTATGCGTTATGCTCCTGCTTTTCTTGCTTTATTGACCTTAGCTTATGAATTACTATTGCTAAATTTATTAAAGCTTATGAAATATAAAAAATAGTCTTATATTACATCTTAGCATATCAAAACAAAAACCCCGCCACAAGCCTAAACTCTAAAGTTTCAGGTGTTGTAGCAGGTGTTTTTTTGTTATTTTTAAATCGCGTGCATTCTTTGCTTATCATATGTATAGTCGATAAAGAATGCATGAAATCTTTTTTGTAAATATTATTTTCAAAAAAATGTTTACTTGAAATCTAATTCCCGCAAATATTCTGCAAAAATTGATTTTTCATTCATTTTTCATAACTTTTAATGAATTGTGTCCTTTGTGTCCTTTTAGTCCGCAAGATAATAATTATAATTTAAACCCACCTGCGAAAATTCTCTCTTCTTTGAAATTCAAAAATAATAT
>CAZFQD010000207.1:0-2691 GCA_964520885.1 uncultured Oscillospiraceae bacterium
AACTCCAGCTTGGCCTCGTCAGCTTGAGCATTGAGCATGGCTACATAATGATGGCTCTTCAATGAGCCAACAACAAGCGTATATAGAAACGCCATCATTGGCTGCCAAATTCCCAGAATGCTAATGCGTTGTCCCCTGTTTTTAGTCTGCTCTTGTCTTCTTTGTTCACCGCGAAAATAATAGCTGTAGGAAGAGTCGCTCCATTGACAAAAGCCAGATTCATCAAGGTAGTATAAGTCAACAATCCCTGCGGCAGAGGCGTTTTCAAGCATCTGGAGCTCTGCCTGTTTTATCTCCTTCAGTGCTATGTCTTGCTTGCGTCGATGGCTTTGGCGTGTGCGCTTCCAGCAGATCCCCTTTTTTTAAGGAGTCTTCTCAGGTGACATGTGCTTAAGGTAACGTTTCGATTGTTGCTAAGTTTACGGGCAAGCTGTTGGCTTGTATAGGTCTTCTCCTCGTCTCGGATAATCTCATCTAAATGAGTCATATCTTCTTCTGTCCATCGTCGAGGCCTGCCACGACCTTGAGCATCCCATAAGCCTCCGAGCCCACCGCTTTCCCATCTCTTAAGTGTTCTTCTAACAGTTTCTTTTGTCCAATTTAAGTAGATTGAGATTGTTTCAACATAGTCTCCCCTGGCGCTCATTCTCACAACCTGCGCACGGTCTTTGACACATTGTGGCACATCCTTGGCTCTATGAAGCTCTCTCAAGGTGCGATCTTCCTCGGGAGTCAGAAAAACTCGAAGCCTCGCGCTCATAAGGACCTCTCAATACGGAAATAAATCCTATGATACATCAAAATTGTCGACAGCCCAACCTCGAAAAATTTTTGCCAACCTACTTATTAGGAGTCTGATGAAATTTAAAAGTCTTTAAAATAATCACATTAGAGTCTGGATAAGCGGAGAATAGCAGGAGAGATAATCAGCTCTGCTTTCTGCTGTTGGCTCGGGCCTGAACTGCAGCGCAATACCTATGGAATTAGCGGTACGGTGAGCATTCTCAAAAATCGAGAACAATGGACGGTGTTGGAAGAGTTACTGACATTGGGTCGCGATTACCAAATAGCAGCTTACAGCGAAAACCCGCTTGAGAGGATGCGAAGCTGGAGCTATCAGGTCATGCTACCTGTGCATCCTGACCACTGCACCACTGGGATGGTAAACGCAAGCAGCAGGCAAGAGCAAGCTTGGAACATCCTGTGAAGCTGGCCTGAAGGGGAATGGTGGGGCCGGCACAGAGTTATGGTGGGATGTAATTATGCTACGGTCACCGGGTGGTAAGTGCTTGTACAGGCCTTGGCCATTTATCAAGGGCTTAAACCGCCTCTTCGCGAGAGCCGCTTTGATGCCGAGCCTGTTTCCCAATATCACAGAGCCAACAGAGGAACAACCGTGAAGCCATTATCTAAAAGTGTGAATCGACATTTTCAGTCGCAGAAAAGCGAGATATTAACAATTTTGGCCAGCATCATCATTGTCGTCAGCGATGAGGCCGATGACATTAGAGCTTATATTCGCGCAATCGCAGAGATCGCAGCCTGCCTATTAAGTGACTACGAAATTGTAATTATTGACAATGGATCAACTGATGGCAGTCAGGAGGTATTACGCCATCTTACCTCCCAAAGCGGTGAGCCTAACCTGCAAGTTTACACACTAGAAGGTCGTGTTAACGACCTCACAGCCCGATGGGTGGGGATCGAGAACAGTCTGGGAGACGTGGTTGTTTGCATTGAACCACGGTACGGAGACATCGACCACCTTGAGCGGCTGATTCGCTCGGCCGCCGGTAACCTTGATCTAGTGTTTACCCGGCGAGTGTTTCGTAAAAATAAGCGGAGCTTACCTCGTAGAGCACTTTATCGCAGCTTCGGTGCCCTCGCGCAAATCTCTACAGGAATCGACCTCAACTCATACTCGACCAGCTTAATTGCCCTGAGTCGTAGGGTAGTGAGCTATCTACTTCAGTTCCCAGACCCCCAGATCCACTTCCGTAATCTGCCTTCCAGCACCGGTTTTCGTCGCACCTGCATCGACATTCCACTCTCTCGAACCAAGGCAAAAGATATCCAACTACGGGAGAGCATTAATCGAGGTATCCGACTGGTCACCGCCTACAGCGATAGCCCTCTGCGCATTGCGACGGCCCTATCGGCATTCGGTGCACTGGCAAGTTTTCTTTACTCAATCTACGTGCTGATGATCTGGATCTACAACGAAGCAGTGACACCGGGCTGGGTAAGCCTGTCAATGCAGCAGTCGGGCATGTTCTTCCTTATTTCATTGGTGCTGCTTGTCCTATCAGAATACGTGTTAGAGATTTCTCGCAAAACCCATTCTGGCCCTAGTTATTACATCGCCCAAGAATTAACCTCCGCCAGACTCACCCGCAAGGAGCGGCTCAACATCGAGCACGACCAACTATAGACCATGCCAGTAAACAGGGCATGCGTTATCGGCGGAGGATTTTACGGGGTCACAATCGGCCTTTTTCTAAAGACCCGCAAGCTTATTCCGCACGTACACATAATTGAACGGGAAGCCAAGCTTATCACCCATGCCTCCTATGTAAATCAAGCGCGCGTTCACAACGGATATCACTATCCCCGTAGCTTTACCACAGCATACCGGAGCCGAATCAACTTCCAGCGCTTCTGCAACGACTGGAGCGATTGCGTGAAAACTGA
>CAZFQD010000208.1:0-2646 GCA_964520885.1 uncultured Oscillospiraceae bacterium
TTTAACGCAAAAAAGCCCTCAGAGTTTTTATTTCTCTGAAGGCTTTTGGTGTTTTATTCATTTCTTTTCCTATTTATTAATTTTTTAATAGCTTATTTTAATTCCCATTAGCTTAGCAAGCTCCGCTGCTTGATTTACTGTTACAATTACATCTTTTAAATCACTTATTGATACCAAAGCCCCCGATATATCACAACTGCAAAAATCAATATTTGCAAGTGGTGTATGCAAGAATTCGGATTGCTGTAAATTGCAGCTTGAAAACTCAACCTGTTTAAAAATAGTTTCGTTGAATACTGCGTTAGGCAACTTAACACTATCAAAAAAAGTGTTTTTTATTCGTCCCTTTGATAAATTTATATATTTACATTGGCAATCTTCAAACAAAACATTATTCATTGAAACACCAAAGAAATTAGCTCCTATTGCCTTGCAATCCTTAAATTCAGTGCGATTAATTATACTTTCACTAAAATTTATATTTGAAATGTCGCAGTCTTTAAAAATAACATCAACAAAATCTAATTTACTGAAATTGCAATTTGAGAACCTAACATTTTCAAAAACACATTTGCTAAATTCTATGCTTGAAATTTCAAAATTCTCTAAGCAATCATTCTGAAATCTGCAATTCTTAATATCGTTATCATTTTTAACTGCATTCTCGACTACCTCTTGGATTTTTGCATTTTCTTCAAATACATTTGGAATGACTGGTTTTAATATATTTATATAATGTGCCTCCTTGTAATTTGAGCGAGGTTTGCCACCATTACAAAAAACAGTGTTTCGCTTAAATGTGAGCCCTTTACTGCTGAACTTTTAAGAAAGCGTTACCCTGCTATTACTCCAAATTATCACCTAAATAAAGAACATTGGAACACTGTTTTGATAAACGCCACTGTGCCGGATGATGAGCTTAGATGGATGATTGACCACTAATTAAATAACTCATTTTATTACCTATTAATTATCATCTATTTCTTCTTGTGTGTGTTTTGCATTGGAAATTAAACGGTATTTAGATGGTGTAAAACCTGTCTTTTTTTTAAATATTCGGGAAAAATAATAAGAATTTTTAAAGCCAACATTAAATGCAATATTTTTAATAGGAATATTTAAAGCTTGCAGATGTTTTTTTGCATGTTCAATTCTCACATTATTTATATATTCTATAGGAGATATGCCAATAATTTTTTTAAAAAATCTTATAAAATAATTTGGATGAAAGTGTGTTACATTACATAGTGTATTGATATTTATATCGTTTTGAAAATTATTTTCTATATAAGACATTAGTATTGATATTTTTTCATCTTTAAATATACTTTTCTCAGCACTATCCGACTTCTCAAAATAATATGCCAATAACTGAATAATATATGATTTTTGCAATAATTTTGAGGTAATATTAGGTTGACCGTCATATAGCAATATTTGTTTAAAAAGATATGAAAGATATTCATGATTATCTACAGTAATAATATGCGGAAGTGAAATAAGTTCAAGTAAATCCTTATCATTACAAGAAAAAGTGCAATGAAGCCAATACTTCACTAAATGATTTTTTGAAATATGATAATATGTTTGAACGGAATTATAAGGCAACAGAATTAGTTGCCCTTTTTTTGCAATATACTCTTTATCGTCAATTTTTAAATAGCATTCACCATCCACAATATAATAAATCTTATTATATTGTGGAATCTGATTAGTAAATCCCCACTTATCCCAACATTTTGTGAAACCACCTGTAAAATACTCGGTTCTAATATTTTCAAGATATTGATTGATTGTTAAATTGTTATTCAAAAAAGCACCTCTTTAAATCAATTTAAAATAAATTAGGTAGATTTTATTATTAATTTATTATTTAACATTATACTTATAATATAATTATATACACCATTGACTTATTTGTCAAATTATTTTCTCAACAAATTAGAAAGTAAATTTCAATTATTTACACAATAGAATTAAACTAATAAATTCTTTTATCCTTTATTATTAAAATGTTAATTTTGTGCAACAAGAAGTTATTATTGTGCATTTATATATTGCCAATATTCGAGTATATTAAGTAATAGTTAATATATCTTAATATATATCTTGGATAATAATTGTATATACTGTAATAAACTATTTAATTAATTGTTGCTTTCTGTTGTTTTTTTAACACAAGCAAGGTTTTTTAGCAACTGAAAACTTTTCATTGGATAATTATCTCATAGAGTGTTTTAATAACTTTACACATACTATATTTCTGTTCCTTTAGCCTACAATAATTTCTTCAACTCTATTGATAAACTTGACATAATTAAGTTATGATTATAGTAGGATTTGATTGTTTTTTTTATTGTTACTACTATTTAAAAAAAATAATTTTAAACTTTTTTATGTCTTCAAGCATTTTAGCGAATGTTTGATCTCTATAAAAAAGTTTTTTTTATAAAAAAATATATAAATAGGTGCTATCCACCATTCACATAATGAGTTTTTTACAGTTCAAATAAATAAAAAAGGGGATGGTGAAATGGTTTAAATTATAAGGCAATTTCATTTACAGGGAAGAAAAATCGCATAAAAACAGTGAAATAGGTGCTGTCCTCTGTTTTTATGCAACTAAATTGACGGCACCAAATGTTT
>CAZFQD010000209.1:0-2597 GCA_964520885.1 uncultured Oscillospiraceae bacterium
TTTTGGCTGTCAAGGGTTTGTTTCAGAAGTTTTCATAAAAGTTTTTACACTATCATTATATAATTTGACTAAATAATTTTTTGATAAATAATGGTGGGATTCCTTCGCCAATAACTGATCTAATAAAATGCTCAGAAACATTATTAGGAATATTCCAGTTTGTTGGCAAACTCATTGCTAACATTAATTCATAAATAGTTAAAACTCTTGGATCAGAATATAAAATTTCGCCATTTTTGTCAATTTCTAATGGTCTTCCAGGATGAACATTATTTTGAGAACTAATAGTTCTATTATACATTGTTATTGTATATGCAGGCATATCCCAACTTTGCCTTTTATAAGTGTTTTTATACCCCTTAACTAAATCTCCGTTTTTGTTTTTTGGTCTATTATTTGGATTTGAATTATTAAAAGCAGATTGACCAGTTGGTGTAGATAACATAACTTTTACTTGCCTATAAATATGGCACGGAGGTATGTGCCATTTTGAAATTGACAAGGCTAATCTTTTGTTTTTCTCATAATTAGGAAAAATTTTTAAATGTTCATTATAATCAATATCATATATTAAGGGATCTAATGGTGGCAAATGCCCTATAGCATCGTATAAAGTTTTTACATATTGTTCTTTTTTTGGTAATGCCCAAATATGCCCTTCATCTTTTCTAGTGAGAACAAAAACTGCCCTATTCCTTATTTGCGGAACCCCAAAATTTGCTGTATTAATTATACTATTTTCAAAGTGATAAAGTTCATTTAATTCACTTATTAAATAATTCGGAATTAAAATCATTTCACGATTATAAAATATTTTTGTGTTTAATTGCATGGGAACATTTTCAAGCATAACATATCTAGGTTTTACATTTTTAATTATTTGAACAGCATAATAAATAAGATTATTTCTGATATCAAATTTGTTTTGCTTTCCAGCTGTACTCATACCTTGACAGGGAGGGGTAGCCATAATAATATCAATATTTAACTCAATAGCCTTTTTTGATAAGGTATCAATTATTTTATCATCAGTTATATCTCCACAAATCATTTCACAATTTGGATAAATATTTTTATATACTTCAGCTCTTTTTTTATCAATTTCATTTGCAAGAACAACATTAATGCCTATATCATCCAAATAAGCTTCTGCAACTCCAATATTCGCAAATAAAGATAAAGCTTTCATTTTTAATCCTCCATAATTAATTGAAATATCCAAAACAACACGAGAATTCAATTATTCATTTTATTTCAACCACATCAGAAATTTTGCAATTTAATTTCATACATATTTTTTCGATTGTTGAAAGAGAAACTGGCTTATTATTCTTCGTTCTTGCATTTAGAGTTGCCATTGTAACAGATGAAATATTTAATTCTTTCATTAAGACAGTAACTTTTATTTCATTATCAATTAGTAATTTTTGAAATGGCTTATATGAAATCATTATTTCATCTCCGCATGTTTAATTAATTAAATAAATTTATAAAAAACATATATATAATATCAAATATATTTACATTTGTAAATAGTAATTTTAATATTAATTTTATAATATTAATTTAATTAATCAAATTTTAATAATTATATTCAAAATATGCGAAGAATATGTTGCAATAATATGCCAAGAGGACAGAGTGTCAAGGAGACAGTTGTCAAAAGGACAGTGTATTTACAATATGGAATATTATAACTATTTGGTAAAAAAACGAGACAGAAAAAATATAAATGGGATTGAAAAAAATAAAAAATCAATAATTGACAAAGAAGTTTTTAATTATGTTATTATTAATTTAAATATTTAGATGTTAAGTTAACATAAAAGATATGATTGTCAAAACCCTGTCCCCTGACACACATTTTCGGACACGATATATCGTGTCCCTACAATTTTTTTTTTTTAAAATATTTATCATAAACCAAAAAAACGATAAATTTTAAAGTTTACCGTCTTTTATAATTTTTTTTTAAGTTTTATTCCTTTCTTTAAAGGCACAAAGTTTGGAAGAAAAAAGTGGTGCAGTGACAGGCGTAAGGTATTTGAACGGACACGCCACATATATGGATATGCAAGTGTTCGGGCAAAGCCCGACAACGAATCAATGTGCCACTTATTTCTTTCAAACTAACATTTTCAATAATTCTTCTTTGGACCGCAATCCTACACTTTTTGCTAAAACTTGCCCATTTTTAAATACTATTATGGTTGGAATACTCATAACACCAAATTGCGATGCTAATGCAGGTTGTTCATCAACATTAATCTTTCCAATTCTAAAATTATCGCCCGATAACTTGTCCAATTCTTCAAGCACAGGTGCTACCATTCGGCAAGGACCACACCAAGGAGCCCAGAAATCAACTAAAATTGGCTTTTCGGATTTTGTTTGCTCTTTAAAATTTTCGCTTGTTAAATGTAAAATCATTTTTTTTTCACTCCTATTAATTAATGGTAATACTTAATTCAATTATATATGATATATCGTATTATATCACAAAGTATTAAATGAGAAAAGAAATTTTTGGACATTGACAATAATATTAAATTGCAATATAAAATGCCCAACTTTTTAAAATATTTTTTATGTTAAGC
>CAZFQD010000210.1:0-2563 GCA_964520885.1 uncultured Oscillospiraceae bacterium
TCGTCTATGAAATTCTTCAACCTCTTCAATTACCATCTCTTCATTCGCATTCGTATGCATACGGTGCCATATTCCAAGTCCCCATTTGGGGGGCATACACCCACCGCCACAATAAAGGTTGTATCTTGAAACAGCATCAATCGGTGTTGGACCTGCAAAAATATATATATCTGCTGATTCACCAAGAAATGAAATTTCAATTGTTCTGCTATCAGGAATTGGATCCCATAAAGGATCTGTATTTCTATCACGAACCAAAGGTTTAATTTTAGCATTGACTCTTGTAGAAGTTCCTACATATACTGAAACACATTCGGCTGTATCAACTAATACTGCATAGCCATTATCTGAAACATACATTGGACAAGCAGCATGGGAACGCCCCGTATCACAAGAAGAATAATGATCCATCCTTAAATGACGCACCTGTCCCCTTTGATTTACATTATTAAACCCTAATCCAAGACCAAAAATATTTTCATTTTCCTTTAATGGCAAGGTAAACACTGATTTCATTCCAACATTTTCAATTCTGATTTCAGAAAACAAGAAAGGCAACTCATAGTTTGTCATTTTATTAATAGCTGCATGCCTTGGCGGATGAGCATATTTAAGAAGTCTGGGTGATTTGCCCTTTAAACTTATCTTATATACTCCTTCTGATACCATTTCCCAATTTGATCTAATCAATATACTCATTGCACACCTCAACAATATAAATTAATCCTGTAATATGTTATTTGATATCTCCAGTAAAACTTATATCCTTCCACTTATCATTAAGCAATGATTCAAACTGAGTACTATATGTATCAATCATAGTACCAACAGTGTTATTATTTAGACACATATCTTGTATACTCATAGCAAATGAAGGTTCAGTCCATTCAATTCCGAAAATAGTTGTAGGCTCAAATACTAACCTGCCTGGTATAAAGAGAATATCTTCCAAATTCTTTAATGATTCTTCATCACATACCAATGGCTCCATACCATCTATCCAATTCTGTTTGCTATATAGATTTAATTCATCATATATAACCAATAAATTTGCTGCATCTTCTTGATAAGTTACAGGTATAAAGGAAAAAGACATATTATAAGTAGCACTAACATAGTCCTTAGAATTAGGACCTAAAGGTGTGCATACAATACCATATTCATCTTTCATTGGAATACTTCTAAGTGTACTCAAATAATCTATGGAACATTGCATAATTGCATATTTACCATTGGCAAAGTCTGTTGCTCCCTGAGTCCACGCACCACCTTTTGAAAAACTTAAAATTTTATCAGTAACACTCCATTTATACATTGTATTAAGTGCTTCAAGCGAATTCGGATCGTTCCATGCTAAAGATGCAAACTTAGTTACAGGGTCAATTTTCATCATACTTCCACCATTTGAAACTGAAAGTGAAAAAGCAAGAAATTCAGCCATTTGTGTTCCTAAACCATATACATCAGTAACTCCGTCATTATTTGTATCTTTTGTTAAAAGTTTTGCAATTTCTCCTACCTTATCAAATGTCCATTGTTTATCTTTAACTATTTGATATAAATCTATATTTGCTTCAGCCAACATACGTTTGTTAAATATCCAAATATCTGTAAGCCCTGGATATCCCGAATTAAGACCTATTTGCTTTCCATTTAGATTTGTATATTGCATAACATATTGATTATATCTTAATGGGTCATTAAAATTAACACCTGTTTCCTTCATAGGAGCAGTCAGATCGGCAAAAATATTGCTTTTAAAATAATCAGCAGTATATATACCCGGACAAATTAAAAAGGTTCCCAAAGGTGCACCAGCGAGAATAGAACTCACCATTTTTGAGCTGTAATAATTGCCATTTATAGATTTAATGGTTATTTTTGCATTGTATTTTTTCTCTAAGTCTTGACGCAATTCATCAGCACGTTGTGCTGCCGGACTGCTCTCAGGTTTTGCTATCTCCCATGGATATGTAAAAATAATTTCTTTCCCACCAAAATCAATTTCTTTAGTATTTTCACTTTTTGAAGACGATGTATTAGAAGTGCTTTTACATCCTATTATTGATGTAAACAACATAATAATACATATAAATAATACACTTTTTCTTAATAAACCTTTTTTCAACTTAAACACACATATCATCCTCACATTTAATATTTAATATCTAATTTATATTTTATACTCATCCTATAAATAAGTATACCTCATTTTTTATGTTTTTGTTTAACCTTTCTTAAGATATTGCATTAATTAAAATTTTTACAATAGAAAAGTTATCTGCTTGACCAAAAGTGCAAAATAATAGACCTTTTATGTAAATAATAAATCATATTTTATATATATAATTTAATTAAAATACTTAGGAAAGAGTAAATTATTTGAAAAAATCAGAACTTGTAATAATGACGGCAAGTATAGGTAGTAGTTATGGTGGTGTAGAGAGAATAAAAAAAATGTCATTAAAGCAATTAGTCAAATGATAAGTGATGGAAAGTATCTAGAAAGACTGTGGAATTAATGAATAAAACAGTGGATTTTAAAGAATTAGTAAAGCATTTT
>CAZFQD010000211.1:0-2515 GCA_964520885.1 uncultured Oscillospiraceae bacterium
ATACTACCTTTACAACGGCATCTACAATTGCAGGAACACCGGGATATCCTGTAGATTTTGCTGTGCCGGATGCTCCTCCAGCAGACCAAACTCCAAATAATAAAATTATGCCAACATACTTGCCAACCGGCGGAGTTCAGAGCATTTACATAGGTTCGGAAATACCAACACCAACACCATCACCATCACCAACACCAACACCATCTTCATTACCAACACCAACTTTAATAATTGACTCAACTTCAATCGATACTATTAGAGTTAGTGCAAATGATTTTTCAGAAAGTTCAAAAGTTCAAATTTGGGCTGAGTATAAGTATGTAGACGAAGTTAACTCTTCAACAATAGTTACTTGGGAGCTTATCAAGACTTATGATGCTGGGTTTGTTGGTGATACTGTAGATAGTTCATCTATCTCAGAATTAGCATTATCTAAGACATATACATTTGCAGTTGCTACTGAGAGAAGATTTACCAATGGAACTTATAATATCTTTGTAAGGGTTAAAGATGAAGATACTGTATTAGACCAAAAAGCAGTTTCAGTTGCGACAAAGGCTGATATAGTTTCTTTAACAGATGTAGCGGTTGATGGAACCTCAGTGTCATTAACTGATGGTTTGGTTTATAAAGATGGTAGCAGTGGTAGTTATACCATTAGTGCAGATGCAACCGCAGGTTCTTCTGAGACGGTTTATGAATTCAAAGTAGCAGATGCTCAAGTTGAATTTGGAAGTGCATATGAGTGGACAGATATTACTAATGAAACAACTAATTCCTGTATTGCGGTATTATCGGCAGGAACATACATTGTAAAGGCATTAGCATATTGGGTAGATGCCCCAACTGTAATAGCAGAAAGAAGTTTTAAACTTATTATAAGTAGTGCAAACACAGCTTATTACTATTTTAATGATACTGCTAAAGCAGAAATGGGACTTGATACTTATATGACTGTTGGTGACACTTTTGCTCTTGACCTTTCAAACAAATCAGTAGGAGTAAATGCACCCGAGTTACCTCGCAAATACAAATTTGTTGTTAGTGAGCCAGGCGGAGACGCAATATTAACTCAGATTTATAGCGAAAATGCTCAGTTTACAGCTATGATTTCAAAACCAGGTCGTTATCAAGTAACAGCTTATATAACTTCAGGAACTAAATCATATGATGATGCTCTTGTTTCTTATGTAACTGTTTACAGACCTGGAAGCGAACCAACACCGGTTCCAACAGCAACACCAATACCACCTACAGCACTTGAACTTGCACAAGCTGCTACAGAAAAAGCTTTGGAAACTCGTTATCAAGATGATAAGAACGCAGCTTTAGTTTTAGTAAATGCTTTAGAATCTGGTATTGAAAAAGATGCATTATTGAATTTATTAGCAGGAATTACTTCATTTAACACACCTCCTGAACCTCCTACACCTCCAACAGCATTGGAACTTGCAACAGCTGCAGTAGTTAAAGCAGAAGCAAGTAAACTGGGAGCAGATGTTGACAGTGCAACTATTTTGGTAGTAGGGTTGACCGATCCTGTTGAAAAAGCTGATTTGTTAAGTAGACTTTCTGCAATAGTTAAAGTTACGGCAGGTTCAGCAAGTGGAACAGTTACTCAATCAGTTAATAGTGGTGTCCCTTCTGAAACTGCAACAACAGTTGTTGTTGATGATTTAGTAACCTTTAATGCAGTCGGTTCAGGGCTTGCAGATGGAACCTATGAATATTCATTCTGGAAATTAGATGTAAATGGATATCGTGAGATTAAGAGTTGGAGTTCTAATGGAACATTCTCATGGAAACCTATAAGAGCAGGTAATTATACTATATTTGCAAGAATTAAAGGGTCAGATTCCGGTAGTTATGAATTGCAAAAATCATTTGTGTATAATGTAGCGGGAGCAATTAATGTAGGAACTGTCACATTTGATTTAGATAAGAATAGTGGCGAAGCACCTGCTAAATTACCGATTATTTTAACTGCAACAGCATCTGGAACAGGTAATTATGTATATAGATTTGAGGTTTCAGATACGGCATTAGGAACTGCAACTATTAAGAATTTCTCAGCTGAGAATACAGCAGTTTGGGTTCCAAGAAAACCTGGCACTTATACTCTTACAGTTAGAGTTCAAGATGTAAGGTCGGCAGGTTACGGAGATGTTGTTGAGAGTATAACTGAATTCGTAGTTACCCAATAACCAATTAAACTAATTAAATCAACCAAAGTCATAATGGCTTTGGTTGATAGGGACTAAATCTAAAAAAATTAAAAGGAGAGAAAAGAATGAAAAAAAAGATTTTATCTTTTACAATTGCAATCTTACTCGTTTGCTCATTGTTTAGTGGCTTTGGAGCATTAGCGGGTTCAACAGATGGCGTAGGAACTAATGTTAATATTACTACTACATTTACAGCCCCTAATGTTTTGCCTGGTGAAATTATTTATGCAACAATTAGAATGGATAATTTTACAAATGTTACAACCGGCATTATGGTATTTGGTATAAAA
>CAZFQD010000212.1:0-2441 GCA_964520885.1 uncultured Oscillospiraceae bacterium
CACCGTCAGTTTTCTTATTCCCTGAAATCTGCCCTACAAAGTCCTTTAATAATGGTTTGCCTTTTCTGCCACCGCTGTCAACTGTGAACTCTGTATAAAAGCCACCTTTGCCTATGGTGTGTCGGACAGATGTAACTGTGCCAATAATTGAATGCTTGCCATCGGTTTCTGTAAGCTCAATAATATCCCCAATTATTAACTGTGGTGTAAATATCCCTGCAAATGTTTCTGTTTTGCCCGATATAGCTATTAGTTCTGAAATCTCATTTGCTAGGGCTTGCATATCGCTTAAACTTGTGCCATCCGGCACATCAATATACATTGTTTTGTTTTTGGGACTTACCCACCATTTATGGGGTGGCAATTGGACATATATTGTATTGGCAGGTTCTTTGCAAGAAATACATAGCTTACTGAATGTTTGCTCATCATCATATTCAGCATTATAACTCCAACAGGTTTTATCCCTTTCAAAAATATATGTGCTTGGCTGTTCAAAGCGACCATCTATTATTGCACCAATACCAATAGTGCCATCAGTATTTTCTCGTATTTGCCACTGTGGGATTAGGGATATAACCTGCTCAATACCATTAAGTAAATTGAGTTCAGGCTTAAAGGTTAATTTCCAGTTCCTTTGTGGGTCTGATATAAAGAAATTCTCTACCTCTGCAAGGGTTAATATTGCTACTAAGTTTTCTTGTAAGGTTGCCTCTGTGAATGAATTGTCCTCATCAAATGTTTGCTCTTTTAGTAGCTTGCCTATTGCATTTCTTGCGGTAACCGAAATATCTCCATCGGGGTTACTGACCGATGTGCGGTCAATATAAAAGGTGCCAATAGATATTTCTTCATTGTTGCCCATAGAGAAAAACAATTCTAATTTTGTGTTTGGGGCAACTATAATTCTTTTGCTATCAACAAGCTCATTATTTGCATTTTGAAAGCTAACTGATAACTGCGAAACGGAACTATCCTTTGAATAAGAAATATTGCCATTCTGCAAGGTGTGGGAAATGTCGGTTGGTAGGGAGTACATTATAAATTTGTGGTTCGGCATATTATTCACCTGCTTTCTGTTTAGGGATTGAATAATGCAATGAATTTTGTTATAATTAAAAAAATATTGACAGATAAAATAAGTTTCTTATTTTGCATTTCTACAGCAGGGAGGGGTTTACTTGAAAGATTCAAAACGTGACGAAAAAGAAATATTTTATGATTTAAATTTGCTGTGTTCAACGCCAGGTTATGCTCATGTAATAGCTTATTTTTGTTTTAAAGATAATCTTATCCGTTTCACTGAAAAAATTAAAACTGGAGATTTGGAACATCAATATTCAGATGATAGGCTAGTTAGAACTGAAATATCAACTCTTGTGGGGTTAATGATTAAACATAAATTAGACTTCTCCATGCCTTTGCCAAATACTATGCAGTATCTTATTGAGAAAACAGAAACATTACTTGAAGAAACACACAGTTCAATGATAACACCTATTATTGATAATATTAAGAACTCTAATATTTTTACTAAAGACTTAAAGCCTTTTGCAAACGGTCTTGCAATGAGAGAACCCATATTTTATGGCGGGGAATCAGCATATAGTTTTCAGTATCGAGATTTTTCAATAAAGAAATATAGCAGTGACAATGAGTGGTTGAAAGCAAATAAAGGTTTCTATATTGAGGAGGCAAAAGAAGTTATTCTTTGTTTAATTGATATTCAAATAAAAAAGCTAAATACTTATATAAAAGAATTTGAACAAATCAAGCCTGAGCATTGGACTATGCTCCCTGCTTATATTTTCAATATAGAGGAAATAGTCAATGAAACAGATTTAAAACCCTCAACTATATACAATGTTTTGAAAGCATTTGCTTTACCAAAAGAAGTACACAATCAAGAATTCAGCACAATAAATGATTTTAACATTTCAAATGCTTATCCAATAATCACATTAGAAAATGATAAATATTTGCTTTTTCAATACTACAGTATTGTTGAAGCACTCTACGAAACGCCTTTTTATTGGTTATGTAATGATAAAAACTATCTTAATGAGGCTATGAAAAATAGAGGTGATTTTGCAGAGAATTTTTCTAAAGAACGGTTAGAAATTGTATTTGGCAAAAACAGAGTCTTCTCAAATATAAACATAATGGATTCAAAAAATAAAGTAATTGGTGAAATAGATGTTCTAGTTGTTTTTTCGAATAGAGCAATTATACTACAAGCTAAATCTAAGCGGTTGACAATTGAAGCAAGAAAAGGGAATGACAACAAAATTAAAGATGACTTTAAAAAAAGTATTCAAGACTCATATAATCAAGCTTTATTATGTGCCAACCTTCTTGATGACTGTAACTATAGGCTTATTGGCTCAAACTCTAATGAAATAACTATTAATAGAGTTTTCAAAGAAATATATATTTTTTGT
>CAZFQD010000213.1:0-2407 GCA_964520885.1 uncultured Oscillospiraceae bacterium
GTTCCGAGTGGTTTTGAAGGTTGGGTTGTAATTCCACTAAGCACATTAGTAAAGGACTGGGGGCCTTTAAGTACATTAGATCCTACCAAAGTAACCGCGTTTAGTGTTGTTTATGAGTGGATTCCTACGGCAGACATCGGAAAAACATATTATTATGACAGTATTGGCTTAACAAAAAACACAGAAAAGTTTTTAGAAAGTTTGGGTGCTATTGTTAAAAATTATGTTCCTGAAACTATTGGTATAGATATGGAACAAAGTAGCGATTGCAATTTTTACGATACTGATTTAAGTTTATTTACCACTGATTATAAGGATACTGGAAGAAGTGCAAGCTTGTTAGCAGAGAGTGGCTCTCAAATAGAAGCTTACTTTGATACTTCCTTGAGTGCACAATATGATGATTCCAATTCTATTGTTTTTTGGCTTAAGACACCCGAACATGCAAATCCTTCGGGTGATTTGGCAAATCTTAATATTGGGCTTAGATGTGGAAGTACACGTTGGAAGTTAAACCAAAGCCCATCAGCAGGTATGGCAATAACTTATATTTGGAGCTCCAATAACGAAGTTGAAAATGTGGATCTTGTTTACGAAGGTGGTGGTGTGTTTCTTGATACACCAAGTGATTTTGAAGGCTTTGTTATTATTCCATTAAATGTTTTAGTAAAGGACTGGGGTCCAGCTGAAAGCATAGATCTTCCAGGAGCAATCGCGTTTAGTGTTGTTTATGAGTGGATGCCTGAGGCAGACCAAGAAAAAATGTATTACTTTGATAATGTGGGCTTCACAAAATATATTGAAGGTATAGATTTTGAAGAAAGCGGTGATTGCAATTTTTACGATACTGATTACAGTACGTTTTCAACAGAATTTATGAATACCGGAAGGAGTGCTGGTTTAAAAGCAAAGAATAGCTCTCAAATAGAAGCTTACTTTGATACTGCTTTAAGCTCACAATATGCAGATTCACAAGCTATAGTTATGTGGTTAAAAACTCCCGAATACGCAGATCCTTCGGGTGATTTGGCAAATTTTAATATTGGGCTTAGATGTGGAAGTACACGTTGGAAGCTAAACCAAAGTCCTACTTCAGATATGGTTATTACTTATATATGGTCTAATGATAAGCTTGTGCAGAAAATACCATTAACCTATACAAGTGGAGTATTTCTTGATGCACCAAGTAATTTTGAAGGCTGGGTTGTAATTCCATTAAGCACATTAGTAAAAGACTGGGGTCCAGCTGAAAGCATAGATCTTCCAGGAGCAACCGCGTTTGGTGGTGTTTGGGAATGGATTCCTACGGCTGATTTAAACAAAATGTATTACTTTGATACTGTTGGTTTTACTAAAGACATTAATGGATTAATTAAAAGCTTAAATGTTACAACAGATAGCACATATATTCTCAATGAAAAGGTGTGGAGAACACCAACAATAGATAGAAATGGATTTGTATTTGAAGTTCAAACAATGGATGGTACACCTTACAGCCCATATGTCCCAGCATCAGTAAGAAGCAGCATTTATAATTTGAAATTAGGTGAAGCGAAGAAAATAAGTAGCAATGTATCCGCTGAAGAATGGGCGAACGATTTTCATTTTATCACAGATGTATTTGATAGCACACCACCATCGGATAGAGAAGATGCAGTTGATATGCTCTTTTCCTTTTTGAATAGTGATTATATTGATGGTGCAGTGCATCTTTGGAAGTCTATTACAGGGCATTTTGAATATCAGCATTATGCAGCTGAAGCTGGATTTGATATTATAGGCACTGAAATAGGCGAGGTAATAAACAGCTATCAGATGCATATAGCCTTTAATAGAGGAGCGGCAAGACAATATAGTAAGCCATGGTTTGTTCATTTTTCTTCATGGCATGGCTCCAATAGTATGCTTGATTATAGTGGCGAAGAAATATGGGGAGAAGCAAGTGGGGATGAAAAAGGCCATTCTATGAGTTTACATGAGAGATCCTATTATATGAGTTATATGTCAGGTGCAAGCTGGCTTACCGCAGAAGCAGGCGGTATTACTTTCTTTTATGATTCATTTGATGATGATGACAATTATGATTTAACTCCACTTGGCGAAGTGGGACAAAAGTTTAACGCTTTTACAAAGAATAATCCTAATATAGGGATTCCCTATACACCTTTTGGAATATTGCTTGATTATTATCATGGAACCTATTATGGAAGTGATTTTCCAACGAAAGCGTTTGAATATTTTGACTATAATGACGGCGATGATTTAACTTGGACATTGCTTGATAAATTTTTCCCGGATTCATGGGAGGCTTGGAATAGAGAAGAATTAGGAACTTTAACAGATAGCCCATATGGAGATACCTGTGATATTTTATTACAAAATGCATCTCAAGAGGTAATTAACAGTT
>CAZFQD010000214.1:0-2394 GCA_964520885.1 uncultured Oscillospiraceae bacterium
TTCCAATTGCACTTATTTCTTCAATGTTGGCGGCTGGGCTTACGCTTGACGAAATTCCATATTGGCGTTGTGGAACCCTTGAAAAATATGAGCCTTGGGGAGATTATGTTGTTATTAAATTTGCAAGATGGGCATTTGAAAAATTCAAAGGTAGCCAAGATAAATTAGGCACTCAAATGAAAGCCGTTGGCGAGGTAATGAGTATTGGCAAAAATTACAAGGAAGCATTTCAAAAATCAATTCGCTCTCTTGAAATAGGCAGATACGGTTTAGGATTTGCAAAAGATTTTAACCAAAAAAGCCTACAAGAACTTTTAAATATGCTTGCTTACCCCACAAGTGAAAGACAATTTGTGTTATATGAAGCCCTTCGTAAAGGAGCTACTACTGAACAACTTTATCAGTTAACAAAAATTAAGCATTACTTCTTAGAGCAAATGAAACAATTAGTTGAATTAGAAGAGCAAATACTAAAATTCAAGGGCAAAAAGTTATCTGACGAACTTTTAATTCAAGCAAAAAAAGATGGTTTTGCAGATAAATATCTTGCAAAATTACTTGACTGCAAAGAAGAGGAAATTCGTGCTCAAAGAATAGCCTTAGGAGTTGTTGAAGGTTGGGAAACGGTTCCGGTAAGCGGAGTTGAAAATGCTTGCTATTACTTTTCAACCTATAATGCTCCCGACAGTTCGGGCAAAGCATCAGATAAACCAAAAATTATGATATTAGGCGGAGGACCAAATAGAATAGGTCAAGGCATAGAATTTGATTATTGTTGTGTTCATGCGGCTTTTGCTTTAAGAGATTTAGGTTTTGAAACAATAATTGTAAACTGTAACCCAGAAACAGTTTCAACCGACTATGACACTTCGGATAAACTTTATTTTGAGCCTCTAACCGCAGAAGATGTACTTAGTATTTATGAAAAAGAAAAACCACTCGGTGTTATAGCACAATTTGGCGGACAAACTCCTTTAAATCTTTCATCAGAACTTGAAAAAGCAGGTGTAAAGATTTTGGGAACATCACCTGAAACAATAGATTTAGCCGAAGATAGAGACCGTTTTCGTAAAATTATGGAAGAGTTAAATATTCCTATGCCACAGTCAGCAATGGCAGTTAATGAAAAAGAGGCATTAGCAGTAGCGACTGAAATTGGATATCCTTTAATTGTTCGCCCTTCTTATGTATTAGGCGGTCGCGGAATGGAAGTTGTGCGAGATGATGAAACATTAGTTAAATATATGAAAGCGGCAATAGGTGTTACTCCTGAAAGGCCAATATTAATTGACCGATTTTTAGAAAATGCAATTGAATGTGAAGCAGATGCAATTAGTGATGGCAAGAATGCTTTTGTCCCTGCTGTAATGGAGCATATTGAACTTGCAGGGGTTCATTCGGGCGACTCTTGTTGTGTAATTCCTTCTCTAAATATTTCGGAAAAGCATTTAAAAACAATAAATGAATACACTATGAAAATTGCAAATGAATTAGGTGTATGCGGACTTATGAATATGCAATATGCAATTGCAGACGATAAAGTGTATGTATTAGAAGCAAATCCAAGAGCTTCAAGAACAGTTCCATTAGTTTCAAAGGTTTGCAATATTCAAATGGTTAGAATTGCTACTAAAATAATTACAGCATCAATTACAGGAAAAACTTTCCCAATTAATGAGTTAAAGCAATCAATAACAAGTTTTTATGGTGTTAAAGAATCAGTTTTCCCATTTAATATGTTCCCGGAGGTTGACCCATTATTGGGACCTGAAATGCGTTCAACCGGCGAAGTGCTTGGTTTAGCAGATAGTTTTGGAGCCGCTTTTTATAAAGCACAAGAGGCAACTCAAACTAAACTGCCACTTGAAGGGAATGTATTTATTAGTGTAAATGACCTTGATAAGAAGGAACTTTACGAAATAGCAAAAGCCTTTTCAAATCTTAAATTTAATATTTACTGCACACAAGGTTGTTATGAACTATTGAAAAAGGAAGGCATAAAAACAAATCTTGTTAAAAAATTATCCGAAGGCAGACCAAATGTGCTTGATTTAATAACAAATGGCGAAATAAATATAGTTATAAACACCCCTGCCGGAAAGCAAAGTGCAACTGATGATAGTTACATTCGCAAAGCCGCAATTAAAAACAAACTATGTTATATATCCACAATGGCGGCGGCAAGAGCCGCAGTAACCGGTATTAGCGAAATGAAAAACGGTCATAGCGATGAGGTAAAATCAATCCAAATGTATCATAGCGAAATTAGATAGTTATATAAGTAACAAGTAACAGGGAACAAGTAACATTAATTTTCCACTTTCCACTTTCCACTTTCCACTTAATTAACTATCCAAAATCGTGCCTAATTCCTGCACTAATACCTGATTTTTC
>CAZFQD010000215.1:0-2337 GCA_964520885.1 uncultured Oscillospiraceae bacterium
AGCCTCAATAAGAGCAATTATCAATGCAATTAATAGGCTAAATGGCAATTGAAAGCAACACCGCAAAAAGGAACAAATGCACTTGCTCGGTGCGTTCCTAAGGGTGGCTTGAGGACTATGGCAACATATGTCCCAGATAGATGATTGTCTAACACAGAACCCGGCTTATAGATTTACTCATTAAAAAGAGTAGCAACATTTTTTTGTTGCTACTCTTTTTATAAGTTAATTATTTGTTAGTCACTAAATTTTTTCTAAAATTTAACTGTGTTCAATTATTATTATATTCATTTTTACATATTTGACTTATGGAATTGATTTGCAGTCTCCTGTCTTAGAAATATATTTTCATATATCCCTTTGAAAACTTGAAAATCCAAATGCTCCAACAAACTATCAATGTATGCATTATACAATTCTAAAAGTTTTTTTGATGTTTCTCCAATATCTGAATTATTATTGGCTTTTGATTGTTCAACAAAAATTTTGAACTCATCTATCTTATTTTTGAAGGATTCATCATTGGTAATAAATGTATTATTACTTATAGATAAAGTTATTTCTTTTAAAAATTTACTCTTAATTATTCTATTTGTTTCAAGAGTAACCATTTGTTCAATAAATTCATCTTTTGTAACTCCAAGACCATTAATAAAATCATTGTTTTTTTCGGTATTTTTACTATATGAATTATTAAATCTATCTTGAATTGATTTTAACTCTTCATTAGATATTATAATGCCTTTCTTTTTTGCCTCTTGAATGATTAATTTTTCTTTTGCTATTTTTGTTATTATACCATTATCACTTTTGTCAATATTTAATGATTGAGAATTAGTTTCTGTTGAATTATCATATTGCCATTTAATAAAAGCAATATCTTTTTTATATATTTTATCTCCATTAATTGTTGCAACAATAATATCTCCATTTATTTCTTTTGCTTCTTTTAAACTTTGTCCAAACAAAAATTCCTTTGATATTATTCCACTTGCAAATGAAAATATTGTCAATGATATTATTGCTAAAATTACAATAGTTGATACAATAATTTTTCTTTTCATCTATAACATCCTTTCAAATTTTATATTTATAACTTATTTTTAAAAATATTTTTTATTTTTTTACTTGGCCTGTAAAATTCTAAAATCGCTTTTACATAACCTTCGTTCGTATTGTATAAGTAAATAGAAGTATATTCATTTTTTTTATGATTGAATCCCTTGTCTAATTTATCATTATAATTTTCTTTTCCTTTTGAATATATATCTTCATAATAATTTGTTGATATATTAATTATGAATTCATTTAATCTATTTTTTTGAAATTTAAATATTAGTTGACAAGAAGGTTCCCTAAAATCATAAAAAAATTGTGCCTCAATTATTTCAGTATTTTCTACAAATATAATATTAAATTCTTGTTGAAAAGTATTAATATCATTTGAACTAAATTCATAAATTATAGGATTTAGAGTTAATAAATAATTTATTCTAAAGTAATTAAATATAAAAATCCCAACTAAAGAAATTATTACAAAAACTAATATATAGTATCTTTTTCCTGCTTTTTTAAAATACATACTATATCTCCTTATATATAAATTAAAGTTTAAACGGTATTTTTTTTATCCTCACCATGTTTCATTTATTGTTGTTTCTCCAAAAACCTTATAATGCTGTGCACATCCTGCATAATGAAGATACCATAAATCATGAGGAGAAACTGGCATCCCCCCCATATCATATTCATTTTTGTCCCAATCATAAAAATCTCTTAAATAATTTATAATGTTCATTGAGTCAAAATCTATTATTTCACAAGAAGACCATACTGCATATTTTCCAATACTATGTTGCCAATTGCTAATATCTAAATTTTCAGTGTACCCTATTTCATTTATATGATGAAATACATATTGCCCTTGTTGATAGAAATTGCTTGCAACACCTATTGCATTTTCTATAACTTGATTATTCCTTGATGAAGCAATAGAACTTTCCGAAATCATTCTTGAATAAGAAATTGTATAGTCAGTTCCTTCATTTGATAAAAAATGGTCTAACATATCTGATGCAACATCCTCATTATAAAAAATATACCCAACTGCAGACATTAATTCAGCCCAGAAAACAACACTTTCAATATAATCATACTGAATTACATATTCATACCATGGAATTGTGTTATATTCATTCAAACTATCATTAATACTTTGAAGTCTTGAAGCTAACGGTAAAGTCGTTTCGGCACTTGTATAGTCACCTGAAACCAACTTAAACACCCACTCATCATTATCGGTTGTTGGTGTATAATAATATTGCTTAACATCTGCAC
>CAZFQD010000216.1:0-2336 GCA_964520885.1 uncultured Oscillospiraceae bacterium
ATAAGTTTATTTTTTTGTGCAAGGAATAATCCCGATTGCCAGCTGTTTTCGTTTGCTCCTAATATTTTAGCGATTAAATCAGTTTGCGGACCATAATAGTCGTTTTTATACTGTGGAATAACATCCCACTCTAATGTCATTTCTACATAATCTCCTTTTTTCAGAGTATTTATACCTTTCGGTAATGTTATCTCCCAGTTGCAATTAGGAACAACAGAATCAGTTGTCATCCTCTTTGTTCCAAAACTTGAAAGAGTGGGTTGGACATTGCTGTTCCCATTAATTTTTGCTTTCCAGTCACGAAGCACTATTATCCTATTTGAGCCGGCGGCAACCGGTTCATATGCGGCAGAACCGCCATAACTCATTATCCAACGGTTTGAACCTACCCAATCAATGTTTGTTATATTTGGATCATAAGCTCCTACTGATGCATTTGGTTTAAGACCAACTGCGGTAGCACCAAGTTCATTACCGTAAGCCTTACCGGTATCAACTTGAGCATCATAAATATCAAGACCTAATTGAAATAGTGCAAGGCGGGTAAACGAAGTATCCTTTAAAACATTATATCTTGTTACGAAATAGGCTCTACAAACATCATCGGTGCGTCCCATATAAAGTGTGAAAAAACCTTCTATGGCATTGTCTGCTGTTATCCATGAATGGATTACCTCAGATAAATTTGGTCCATGCTTAACAAAATCGGTTTTTGCACATTTGCCGAATTGCTGACCTTTGGTAGTGAAATATGTTAAGAAACCTCCACCACCTACACAATCATTCAAAAGCCAGCATTTTCCATGATAACCTGTCACCATAAGTGGACGCACATCTCCTACCAAACCATCCGTCTCAATAGTTTCAGGGTTGGTTGTAAATTGTTCGGCATTAGTGCCAAGCGAAAGTTCTGTCCAAAGGTCATTGTATCCCCAACCGACTAAACATAATTGTGCATGAGAAACTGCATTCACACCTCCCCAAGTTGCATAGGCGATAGAATAATCATAGGATACAGTGGTATTTGCAGGCACATCAACATAGGAAGTATATCTAAGCCACATTCCTTCATACAATACCGAGTCAAGTAATGACCACATAGTAGAGAAATTTTTGGTTAATTGAACATAATCTCCGGTAGGAACACCTTGACCATTAAAGCCTTCGGGTAGTGCCTCACGCATAATCGGTATTGAACCGTTTTCTACTCCAAGAAAAGAATTTTCTGTAAAACCATCTTGTCGCCAAAGCACAATAGAAACTTTTTGTTTAGAACTTGTATTATTTGTTATTTTTACTATTACTCTGTCCAACATATGTCTTTCGGCAATTTTACTATAATTAGGCTTAGTTTTATTTAAATCTATCTCATATACTCCTCTTTCAGGAATGTATCGGACTGTATTGTCCATTGCAGTGGTCTGCAAAGTTGTTTTTTGTTGTGCTGTAACTGTTATACCACCTGTTTCCATTGTAATAAAACGATTGGCATCGGATACATTTGCATTATTTGAAGGAATTATGAATATATTAAAACCTTTTCTGTTGCCATATGGTTCGCTTTGCGGAACTTTACTCCCTTGAGGAGCATTAAAATTTATGGGGTCCTGAGAGAATGTAATCTCATTCTCGCTAATACTTATACTCGGTGTTCCGCCCGTTAGTGTAGGTGCCACAAAGGTAAAACCTTGTCCGACTGAATTTGTTACACAAACTGCTCTACTGCCCACAGTCCCATTTTGCCATTTAATATTGGTATATCCTGGCGGCAATGTCCACTTAAATGACATTTGAACATTTCGTAATTCACTTGTAGGCATAAGCTCATATATTAATGAAAAATAATCAGAAAAGGTCTGAACTTCAAGATGTCCTTGTGCCTCTATATTCTTACTGCTGTATGACATTGTAAAGTTAACAATGTCAAATCTCTGAGTAATTCGTCCCGCTTCTATGGTGCGGTAATTGTATTTATGGACAGTTCCTGCTTCAGTAGTGCTTGATTTATATACATCACTGCCCATTTTTGCGAAAAGTGCCAACGAGTGCGAAGGAAGACTTGAAATCATAGTATTATCTGTGTTTTTATGAACTTCTTCTCTTGACATAGGAGCAGAAAAAGAACCCAACTTTTCAATTTTGAGATTATACGGGTCTATGGACATTCCATAATTCCCTGTAATTATATTCATTCGTCTGGTTTCAGTATAATCCCTTATTCCGTTTGCCCACCAAGAAAATGTATAGTTTGTGTCTTTTTTCACAAATTCAGCCAACTTTCATTATATTTTTCTCAATCTATATTCAGTAGTAGCACCTGTTCCATCCCTAAAAAC
>CAZFQD010000217.1:0-2291 GCA_964520885.1 uncultured Oscillospiraceae bacterium
CTTTCAATTGCCATTTAGCCTATTAATTGCATTGATAATTGCTCTTATTGAGGCTGTGTTAATATTTGCAGAAATTCCAACTCCAAAGGTTGATTTGCCATTTTTGTTTACTAATTTTATATAGGCAATTGCCTTGGCTTCTGAGCCTTTTGTTATAGCGTGTTCATCGTATGATGATATTTCTATTCCTTGTATTCCAATGCTATTTAGTGATTTAATAAAAGCATCAATAGGTCCGTTCCCCATACCAGCTATTTTATTTTCTTTATTGTTTTTACTTAAAACCCCTTCAAAATGGACAATGTTTTCACCGCTTTGGTCAGTTTCATCAAAAAGATGATGGCTTTTTAAAGAATAAGGAGAAATAACTTTCAAATATTCCTTTTCAAAAAGGTTATAAATATCATCTTTTGAAAGTTCAGTACCTTTTAAGTCTGTTTCATTTTTAACTATTTTGCCAAATTCAATGTGCATTTCTTTTGGCAAGATAAGTCCAAAATATTTTTGAAGAATATATGCCGCTCCGCCTTTTCCTGATTGGCTATTGATACGAATAATCGGTTCATATTCTCTGCCTACATCAGCAGGGTCAATCGGCAAATAAGGAATTTCCCAAAGGGACGATTTGCTATCCTTCATATGCTTTGTGCCTTTACTGATTGCATCTTGATGAGAACCTGAAAAGGCTGTAAACACTAATTCGCCGGCATAAGGGTGTCTTTGATGAACTTCCATTTTGGTGCATTTTTCATAAACTTCTTTTATTTTATTTACATTATAAATATTAAGTTTAGGGTTAATTCCTTGAGAGTGCAAATTAAGTGCAATATTTAATATGTCGGCATTTCCTGTTCGCTCGCCATTGCCAAACAAGGTGCCTTCTATCCTATCGGCTCCCGCTAACATAGCAAGTTCGCTTGCCGCTACTGCGGTTCCTCTATCATTGTGGGCATGAATACTAATAATAGCACTATCTCTATTTGGAAGGTTGCGACAAAAGTATTCAATTTGGTCTGCATAGATATTTGGAGTGGACATTTCCACAGTGGCCGGCAAATTCAAAATTACTTTGTTAAAAGGTGTAGCACCTAAAATTTCCATAACCTTAGCACAAACTTCGATTGAAAAATCAAGTTCAGTTGCTGAAAAACTTTCCGGAGAGTATTCAATAGATAAATTCATTCCATTTTGAATTGCTTTTTGGGAATGTTCATTTATAATTTTTGCACCTTCAACAGCAATATTTAGAACACCCTTCATATCAGTTTTAAAAACAACCTTTCTTTGAAGTGTTGAGGTTGAATTATAAAAATGCAAAATGCTATTTTTAGCACCTTTTAAACTTTCAAAGGTTTTCTCAATTAAATGCTTTCTCGCTTGAACAAGTACTTGAACAAATACATCGTTCGGAATAAGATTTTGTTCAATAAGAGTTCGCATAATTTGGTATTCAGTTTCAGAACCTGAGGGAAAACCAACTTCAATTTGTTTAAAGCCAATATCACAAAGCATTTTAAAATATAGTAGTTTTTCTTCCAAATTCATTGGAACAACAAGGGCTTGATTGCCATCCCTTAAATCCACACTGCACCAAATTGGAGCCTTCGCAATAACATTTGAAGGCCATTTTCGGTCATCAAGTTTAATTGGTGCAAAAGATACATATTTTTCAAAGCTTTTTTTTGACATAATAGTTCATTCCTTTCTAACTTGAAATGGTTTGGAGAAAATAATAAGTGAGGGGAAATCCGATATTTTGAGCCGACAACGAAGCAATGTGCTACTTATTTCTCTCATAGTATAAATTTTGGAAGAAAGAAGTAGTGCAGTGTAAGGCATAAGGTGAAAAATAGCTGTGCCGCATATTCAATATATGCAAGCGGATATTTTGAGCCGACAACGAAGCAATGTGCTACATATTTCTTTCAAAAAACTAAAAAACCTTCATCTCTACATATAGAGACGAAAGTTAAACTTCGCGGTACCACTCTAATTGGCAAAATAAATGTAAAACACATTCAAATATGCCCACTTTACAAAACGGCAATCACCGTTTATCTCTATAACGGGAGAACCCGACTTACTCTAATAAATAAAAACTATTTTTCAAGTAGTGGCTCATGGGTGAGTTCTTTGGATTTGTCTTGTTATATTTTCACCAACAATAACTCTCTGCAAAAACAAATTTCCAAATAATAATCCCAATCAAAGCATTTATGGTTATTAATTTAGATTTATTATATGTCACATTTATTATTTTGTCAACCAAAAAAAATTATGAAATTTTTCAT
>CAZFQD010000218.1:0-2288 GCA_964520885.1 uncultured Oscillospiraceae bacterium
CTGATTGACAAGGCTCTGTCAATCCCTTTCATATATTTTTCATCAAGGTTTCCAATATATTTACCAAGACGGCTTTTATCAATTGTTCGTATTTGCTCAAGCAGTACAATTGAGTTTTTAGCAAGCAGTTTGGTATCGAGTGTTATGTGCGTAGGTAATGGTTTCTTAGTGTCTACTTGGCTCGTAATAGCCGCTACAACGACAGTAGGACTATATCTATTGCCTACATCGTTTTGAATGATTAGAATAGGACGAAAGCCTCCTTGTTCGGAACCTACTACGGGGCTTAAGTCCGCATAGAATAAATCGCCCCTTGAAATTTTTATGTTCATTGATTTTAACCTCCCTCAAAAGTGCTATCCTCTAAATGAGGATAAGTAATGCCATATTGCAAGGCTGATGAAAACAGCTACATAAAATGTTTCTGCTGCTCAGCCTCGCAAGTGGCTTTAAAACACCTTCATTTGTCCTCGACACCCCAAGGTATAGGGAAATCATCAAACGGTCGGTAGCGTACCGACTCCACGGGAATTTCACCCCTCCGAGGATCTCTCCGAGCTGCCCCCATTGCGATGTCTGTGGCTGGGCAGGAGTATCATTGTCCCTTTTACTTGTCATCGCCATATTGGAAACTATCCAATATTTATAGCCGTAGGCTTCTCGCTCGTCCCTTATGGGATGTCTTGGTGCAACCGCTAATGTGGCTTATGCTTTCGCAATGGCAAAAGGAATGTATTTGATGAATGTGTATTCAATTGTCAAGATTTGAGAAAGGACAATTGAATTCACACATTTGTCGGGGGTTTGTTCCTCAGTGAGTGAATTTGTCTTTTCACCCAATGCACTTTTTCAAGTGCTTTGTGAGGTAGTTTTATAAAATTTAATCAAATATTTTTTTACTTTCTTTTTAGCTGCACCTAATGAATCAAAAACAGAAGACTTATCAACATGTTCTAAATCTGCTATTTCATCCATCGTTTTTGCTTGAAAATGATATAGCAAATATCTTCTTTTTTGAGTTTTTGTGAGACAAGCATTCAAAACAGATATGCCATCAAAAAATGTGGGTTCATTATTTCTATCAAGTGAAGCAAAATATTCATCTTCAAGTGATTTTGTACAGCACTCATCTGTTTCTTCAAGCAAACTAAGGCTGGTGTTTTTCTTTGTCTGTGTATTTTCATCTCTCACTTGCTCCAAATAAATTTTGTTAGATAATGCTTTAAGTATTAAAAAATCAATTTCTGTTTTTTCAGGGTTTTCAGCTAAGTATCTTCCCAATGTTATTTCAACAATTTCGTTACTAAATCGGCAAACAATTCCTTTGCTGAATTTGTTAATGGCATAGTCGCTTTCTCTAAAATTTTTCATTTTGTAATCCTCCGAATTTTTGATTTTTGTTTGTGGTTAATTCAAAAATCAGAGGTTATGGGTATTTAGCCGTATACGGTTGCCAATATTTCATAAAAAAATCCTTTCTGCTTTTAAAGCAAAAAGGACGAAAAAAAACACGCCAACAAATATAGCTTTAAAGCTAAACTTGTCGGCATGTAATCTCGCTCCGTTGGGATTATCAATACCCAACGTTGCCGGAATGGCGCTCGTACTAAGTTATTATCTTATATTCAGTTGTATTTATATTGCACTTAATTTTTTTTCCTACATATAATGTCAGCATAACAAATATGCACCGCCACCCTTGACAAAACTTGAAAAAATGATTTTGAAAAGGTGCCGATGGGGACGAAACTCAAAAACATATATTAATTCTATTGCCCCATCGGTTTTAATTATATCATTTATTAAAGCTTTATCAAGGGCAAGGCCGTTCTGCGAACGGTGGCTGAATTTTTATTGCCTCAAGGTCGAAAATCTAAAAACATATATCAGTTAATCAACATTGTTTGAAAATTTTTGGCGTTGCATTTGAAATTTCAATTCGGGAAATATTTTTAAATATTTTTAAACAGCTTTTATCATGAAAATTTGATCGAACTTGATATCTAAAGTGATGTCAAGTTCATAACCTCTTGATATTTTGATTTCACTGATAAGCTGGCAAGCAATCATCTTTTATGAACCATAGCCTTCTACAACACTTTTCATAAACTATCCTTTTATTTCAGGTAGGCTCGCTGCTGCAATGCTTTGACCTACTCTTCTACTTTTTTCATACAAAAAGGATAGTTTTTCGTCAATTACCCCATTTGTAATTGCTTCTGTTAGTTTTCCTGCAAGCATTTTTTCTCGTATAATCTATTTATCTTCATAAAGGGGGTAATTAGATT
>CAZFQD010000219.1:0-2285 GCA_964520885.1 uncultured Oscillospiraceae bacterium
TTACTTTGGGATACCAACAAATTTCCCGACCCTAAAAGTATGATTTCTAAAATACACGATGAGTTAAAAATGAAAATTATGATATCAGTTTGGCCAAGCTTTGGCCCTGAAACAAACATAACAAAACAACTTGAAGCTGTTGGTGGAATTTTAGAAAAACCCGATAAATCGAGCGAAAGATGGGGCAGAGTTCACGACCCTCTTAATAAACGTGCAGAGCAATTAGTATGGGAAAATATGAAAAAAGAGTTTTTCGATATTGGAGTTGATGCATGGTGGCTTGACTCTACCGAACCTGCCTTAGAAGTGGATTCAGCAATTTGCCTAATAAATTGTAACCCTTGTTCCCTAGGGGATAACAAGGACTATTTAAATTGTTATAGTTATAATGTTTCAAAAAACGTCTATGTAAACCAAAGAAAATGTTCCAACGATAAACGTGTTTTTATATTAACAAGAAGCGGATTTGCAGGTCAGCAAGCAAATGCAACATCAATATGGACGGGTGATATTTATGGCACATGGGATATTTTTAAAGCACAAATTGTTTCCTTGTTAGGATTTAGTATGTCGGGCATCCCCTACTCAACTACTGATATTGGCGGTTTTTTTGTTGAATATTTTAATGGAAACCAAAACCCTGAATACAGAGAGCTTTACACAAGGTGGTTTTGGTTTGGCGCTTTCTCCCCTCTATTTCGTTCCCACGGTACATCCACACCGCGTGAAATGTGGTTTTTCGGCGAACCTAACACAGAGTATTACGATTCTCAACTTGAATGTTCAAAGTTGAGATACAGACTTATGCCATATATTTATTCAACAGCCTTTAAGGTGTATGATGAAGACTATACAATAATGCGTCCTCTTGTAATGGACTTTCCAGAAGATGAAACCTCAAACAATATTGAAAACAGCTATATGTTTGGCGATTGCTTACTTGTGCATATTATAACTGAGTATTTGGCAAGACAACAAAAAGTATACCTACCAAAAAATCATTTATGGTATGATTATTTCACAAATGATTGCTTCGAGGGTGGCAAATATATCACGGTTGATACCCCACTTAGCATGACCCCCTTATTTGTTAAAGAAGGAAGTATTGTTTTAACCGGAGAAGATATGGAATACACAACTCAGAAAAAAGATAACATTATTAATGTTAATATCTATAAAGGTACTGATTGTTCAACATTTTTATATCAGGATGAAAACGATAATTACAATTACGAAATTGGCAGATACGCAAAAATTAATTTCAACTGGTTCGAAAAAGATAACTTATTAATTATAAGCAAAGCTATTGGAAAACCAGAACTTTTTGATTTAGATAAAACCTTTGCAATATATGTTAATGGAAAACTAACAAATACCGTTCAATACAAAAACGAAGATATGCATATTTGTACTTTATAAAGGAGTCTGATAATTATGGATTTTACACCAAAACAAAGATTACTATCAGCAATTAAAGGAGAGCCGACCGACTACGTTCCATTTTCTCCATTTTTAGCATATTATTTTGATTTTTTGCCTTTAGAGATACGGTTAAAAGGCGAGCTTGATTATTTAATTAATATGGGTGCTGATCCACTATTTCGAGGATCTCCACAAGCGTATCAAACTAAGATAAACAACTGTAGTGTCATTGAAAAAACTGTTGAAAACAAAAGATATGTAACATATACAACAAAAAAAGGTAACTTGTACTCAGAATCCACCTATGTAGAAAGTGCTAATACTTGGTTTTTAACAAAACATCCTGTAAGTACCATCGATGACATAGAACTTTTAAAGCTGTATTTTGAAGATATTGATGTCTTACCACAAATTGAACTTGCAAATGCACAAATAAACAGTTTAGGAGAGAATGGCCTACAATTAGCAATACTTGGAATAGATTTAAAATCATCATTTCAAAGTTTACTTGAGCAATGGATTGGCACCGAAAACTTAATATATCTATGTATGGATTATCCTGATGAAATAGACGACCTTTTAAGTATAATGAAAGTTAAAAATTTAAAAACTGTAGAATATACAGCACAAAGCAATGCATCCGCATGTATTTCTTGGGAGGATAGCTCTACAACGAATTTAAGCCCAAGTATGTACGAAAAATACATTATGCCTGAAATTTCAAATTGGTGTAATATTTTAAAACAAGTCGGAAAGCCTTATGTTCAGCACGCTTGCGGTCATACAAAAGAGTTGCTAATTCCACTATCTAATCAGGGCATTGCCGCTATTGAGTCAATTAGCCCTCCACCTACCGGCAACGT
>CAZFQD010000220.1:0-2280 GCA_964520885.1 uncultured Oscillospiraceae bacterium
TATTGTATGTAAGTTTTTCATGCCAGTCAGTATCATTAATAGTTTCAAAATCAACCTTTGCCTGTTCCTCACGCTCCACACCTAATTGCTTTATAACCTCGCTATCAGTAGCACAAAAAGCAAGCATTTCCTTGTTTGATTTCTCGTCATCACCAAACTTATGAATTCTTACTAAATCAAAACTGTTAAGTAATTTACCATTTGCAGGGTCGGTTGCGTGATGTGAATATGCAAACTTCCCGCCATATATGATAACTCCCGCTGTTGAATCAGCTTCTATATAATCAAAGCGACCCGCCATTTCGGACTGCTCATAAATACTGCCTAAAAACTTTTCAATAGCAGCTTCAATGCTATAAACTCTGCAAAATACTCCAACTAAGCCAGTTTTTACAAGTGGATCAGCTTGCATTGTAATTTCGCGTTGCACAATTGCACTTTGCCGACTGCTTACTGGGTATTCGCTTGTATTCTTCCAGTTTTTATATCTTGCAAGCATCACATCAGGGTCAACGCAGTCTCCGTCTTGGTGCTCGTAAATAAACTCGCCATCACAGCTGGTGCTTGCCCAATACATAAGTCTTTGAGGTTGATAAGTGCTATCGTCAAAATACTCTATGCCAATATCCTTTGCTACAAGCCTTGCTACTGCTGTATATTCATCACTTGATACATTCCTCGCAAGTGGCAAAATTAGCCTTAGGCGAGGTTTGTCGGGTGTGGATTTATGAGTGCTGTAAATACAAGATTTGTAATCAAAAAGGCTTATAAAAAACTCCCAGAAGTCTATTGGTGCATAGTCCAAATCCAGTGTTAACATTGAACGGAATTCTACATTAGAGCCTCGTCTTAAGCCATTAATTAGTGAGCCTCCAACAAAGCCACCTATATCCTTAATATTATCTTGCTGAAGCTTGCTCATTTTCCTATATTCACTCATACTTTCTACTGTTCGGGTTGTGGTTTTAGCCTTTTGTAAAAACTCATCCCAAGTTATAGTTTTGTTTTTCCAAGTCTTTTCTTTTCTTGAGTTTGCTACTGATATGACCACTTTTATTACCCTTCTTTCTTTTCAAAACATTCTTTAGTGCTTGATAAGCGGTAGGGTCTTTATACCCTTCACTGTTAAAATAACTTACTTTCATAACTACTCCTTTTTATAAAATTTACATTCATATCCTTCTGCCTTAAGTGGCAAACCATCTGACCATATGGGGTTTACTGCCATTATTTCGCACATCTCAGCAAGTGTTCCTTTACCTATTGGCATTTCAGCTACTGCTTCATCGTGAATATGCATTACTGTTTTATACCCTGCTTTATCAAGCCTTAGCAGAGCTTCTGCCAGCAAGTCACGAGCCACTGCTTGTGTAATATTTTCAGCAAATTTTCCTCCAAATGATTCAATTCGTCCCCATTTTTTGCTTGATGTTATGCCCTCATATGTAACGCAATCCCTGCCAAACTTGCCCATTTGCATTGCTGGGTGGAAATAACACAATCTGCGACCGGATGGCAATATAAACATCAAATATCTATCGCCACTAACAGTTACACACCCTATTTTTATTCTGCCTACCGATGTAGCTTCACCCTGTGTTACCGCATGTTCAGCAGCATTTCCAATATCCCACCAGAACTTAACAATTGCTGGATTAGCAGTTCGCCAAGCATTAACCAATCCTTGTAACTCACTTTCAGCAATGCCCATAGTTAGTGCTCCCATAGCAGTCAAAGCTCCAACACCGCCGGAATAACCAAGTGCGAGTTCTGATATTTTACCTTTTGCCCTCAATGGTGAGCCTTTATCTATTTGCCCTATTGGAACATGAAACATAGACGATGCAGATGCCTCGTAAATCTTGCCATGTGAATTAAAAACATCCATTCGCCACCTTTCACCTGCTAACCAGGCTATAACTCTTGCTTCAATCGCCGAGAAGTCTGCTACAATAAATCTGCTACCCTTTTTTGGAATAAAAGCTGTGCGAATAAGCTCTGATAACACTGCAGGCACACTATCGTACATCTGTTCCAAAAGTTCAAAATCCCCGCTCTTTACAATCTGCCTTGCGAGTTCTAAGTCCTTTAAATGGTTTTGTGGTAAATTTTGAATTTGCACTATTCTCCCAGCCCAGCGAGCTGTTCTATTTGCACCGCAAAACTGAAGTAAACCTCTAACTCTGTTATCATCACAAACACTGCGTTTTATAGCTTCATATTTCTTAGTAGAGGTTTTTGACATCCTAAGCCTTAAATTTAATAGTTCTTCAATATCTC
>CAZFQD010000221.1:0-2263 GCA_964520885.1 uncultured Oscillospiraceae bacterium
TTAATATTTAATAATAAACATTTTATGAATATGCACTTTATTAACAGAAAAAGTTACTAAACCATTGTCATAAACGAAAGGTATTAATGTGTTTTGGGGAAGACAAATAATGCTTTTTGGCTGCTTTTCTGATTTAACAGATATTTCAAAATCATAAATTGGTAAAATTCTATCACCTTGCATAGTGTTTAAAACGCCAATAGTTTTTTGATTTTCTTGCTGCGAATTAAATTCTATAATTTCAATTTCTTCAGGAGCATTTGAATAAAAAGCAAAGTCATTATCCACTAAATCTCTAATAATTGAAGCAAAAACATCACTATGTTGAGGTCTATCCGCTTTTTCAATAGGTAAACAGCTCCAAACAACACAACCATTACCGTAATTAGTTTTAATAATAGCTGGCAAATTAGTTTTTATTCCGGGAGGATTTGAATGAATAGAAGCGAATTTATAACAATTACTATCGCTCTCAACAAATGGGTCGTGTTCACTCTTTTTTGTTCTACTAAATAAATTTAAAGGATTTGGCGTAGTGTAAGGAAGTGTAATAGTACCTAAAACATCTCCTTTTGTTTCTCCATCCATTATAATAGAAGGGGAATACATCATCAATGGATAATCATTACTAAAATCCTTCATTAATGGCTCGCCTAATGTGGTTGGAGATATATATGAAATATATCCTTCTGTATATCCATTGAATTTAAGACCAAAAACTTCCTCAATAATTGGTAAAGCAGTTGTTCCGCTTAAATAAAGTTTACCACCAGCTTTAACAAATTCTTTTATATCATCTATTTCTTTATTGGTCATTAGAGGGACATCAGAAAGAATTAAAATTTTTGCTTTCTTTAAAAGTTCGGTCTTAAAATTATTAAGAACGGTATAAGGGATTTTGTGTTTTCTAAGAGAATTACTGATACAAATACAAGCATCTAAATGAGGGATAGGTGCATTTAAAACTTTATCACTTAAAACATATTGCCCATTATCGCTTAAATCCATCTTGCCATCAAGTTTAAAATAAATCCCAGCATCATAAATTTGCTCACCAGATTTTATAAAATCCTCATAAGCCAAAACTTCTTCAAAGATTTCACCAATTAGCTTGTAAACTCTTTTATCATGTGTGCCGCAAGGGTCAATAGCATCAATTATTAAACTTGCACCATGATGAAAATATGTCATAGCTACACTCTGCAAAAGTGCATCTTTGGTTTTTGTGGTTGTATGGTCGCATAAATTTGGATTGCAGCGAGAAGTCATATATTCAAAAGGTTGGTTCATAGTGATATTATAAAAAAGTTTGCAAGCAAATGAGTGTTCTGCAACACCTCCATACAAATCACCGCCAGAGTAATCACTTGCTAAAGCAATATTTTGGTCAACACCCAATCTCCAACTATAAAGAACAATTGCATATTGATGTTCAATATCACAATCTGGTTTATACTTTTTGATTTCATTTGACATTTCAGTAGCAAATTCACCAAGCCAAGCTGTTCTTGCCTTTTGAAAGGCTACCCAAGTTTCGTCATTCCAATTTACGGTTTTTGGAATATCTTTTCCTGTTTCTTCTAAAAATCTCTTTTTACATTTATCACAGTAACATAAAACTGACCAAAAGGTCATATCTAAGAAAATTCCTTCAAAATCAAAGTATTCACAGAATTCTTTTATTTGGTTTTTAGTAAATTTCCTATAATCTATGTTATTAGGACAACAAACACCATAGCGTTTGCCAGTTTCTCTATCTCCTAAGCCCTCTGCGTTTATCATTCTCCATTCGGGATAATTGTCATAAGCCCAATTGTTATATATTAAACTATAATAAGCAATAACACTCATTCCGTCATTATGACACATATTAAAAAGTTTTCTCATTTCATCTTCGCGACCTATAAATGAACTATGTATTTTACCGGTTTTTGTTGGCCAGTAACAATACCCTATATGGGATTGAATATAAATCATAGGGGAATTAATTCTTGCTGTTTTTAAGCTCTCAAAATAATCTTTCGCTGAAAATTTAGAAAGAAAGCTCTTATTCCAATCTTCAATGTGCATATCCATAAGTGTCCTACGCAGATTTTCTTTATACCATTTTTTCATTAATGCGACCCCTTTTTAAAATTAAGATTTTTATTATTTGCACTCAAATTTTATACCAATGTTAACAGTTTCGTTTATATAACATTATTATATATTATATTATTAATTTGTCAACTTACTAAGTATAAAAATGTCCAAAAATTAAATA
>CAZFQD010000222.1:0-2224 GCA_964520885.1 uncultured Oscillospiraceae bacterium
CAAGACGGTAGTTCCCGGAACTATGTTGGAAATGATATCCGAGACGCTTGCTTTAAAGTTACCGAAGTGAATTGCCCCTGTAACACCGTATACACCAATTTCGTGGATACGAGCCATGTAATCGTCTGTGCTTAGTGAAGGAGTAATAATTCTTATTCCGAAATATCTTCCTATTTTCGGCTGAGCAAAGTTGAAAAGTTGAACGGAGCTTGAATTGGTATTCACAAAAGAGGTAACTTTGTTAGCCGGGGTGTATAAATCAGCACCTGAAACATCGCCGACATAAAGCTCGTATTCCTTGAAAGCATTTCCGCCAGGGTCACTTGCAATCAATACTTTATTGATTGTGGCACCAACTCCCAGTTCATAGGTAATGGTTCCACTGTATGTCTCAGAGCCGTTGAAAAACATTGAACCGTAATAATCTCTTGAAGAAATATTTCCATCGGTCATATTCAGCACGTTTTCACCTGCTGAAGGATTCAGCTGATTATAAGTGTTCATAATGGCAAGTGGTGCAGTGGATGCAATAATGCTTGTTCCCAAAGCATCCACCTGTGCCTGTGAAAGACCATAATCTACAATATCCTCGGTGGGTGTTTCAATATTCCCATAAACCGCTATTTCGTGGATACGAGCCATGTAATCGTCTGTGCTTAGTGAAGGAGTAATAATTCTTATTCCGAAATATCTTCCTATTTTCGGCTGAGCAAAGTTGAAAAGTTGAACGGAGCTTGAATTGGTATTCACAAAAGAGGTAACTTTGTTAGCCGGGGTGTATAAATCAGCACCTGAAACATCGCCGACATAAAGCTCGTATTCCTTGAAAGCATTTCCGCCAGGGTCACTTGCAATCAATACTTTATTGATTGTGGCACCAACTCCCAGTTCATAGGTAATGGTTCCACTGTATGTCTCAGAGCCGTTGAAAAACATTGAACCGTAATAATCTCTTGAAGAAATATTTCCATCGGTCATATTCAGCACGTTTTCACCTGCTGAAGGATTCAGCTGATTATAAGTGTTCATAATGGCAAGTGGTGCAGTGGATGCAATAATGCTTGTTCCCAAAGCATCCACCTGTGCCTGTGAAAGACCATAATCTACAATATCCTCGGTGGGTGTTTCAATATTCCCATAAACCGCTATTTCGTAAATGCGAGCCATTGTATCGTACGGACAGGCAGTTAATATTTTTATACCAAAATATCTGCCTTGTTTTGGCTCTGATAAATTAAATAGTTGATTAGTGCTGAGATTAGTGTTTTCATATTCCACTACTTTATTCTCTGCCATATATAAAGCTTCACCGAAAACATCGCCGATATAAAGCTCATATTTATATAACATATGAGTTGGATCACTTCCGATGAGTATATTATTGGTTATGGCACCGGGAGCGATTTCATAAGTAATTGTACCGGATAAGGGATTTGTACCGTTATAATACATAGCGCCGTAATAATCCTTTGTCGAAAGGAGTCCGTCGGTCATATTAACCTTTGCTTCTCCTCCGGCGGGATTGATATGGTCATATGAGTTGATTAGCAAATCAGGTTCTTTACCTGCGATTAGGCTTGTTCCCAAAGCATCAACCTCGGCCTGCGTACGATTAAATAAAACAGGTGCTAGAGGTGCTATGCCTGGAGTTCCATAAGCAGCAACCTCCCACCAGTAAGGTGAATCATCAGTCAATGCTTTAAACATGATATAACGTCCGACTGGTTTATTTGTAAATGTAAACAATTGGTTCCCTGATAAAGACGAATTATCGTATTCAAGTACCGGAGTTGATAAATATAAAGATCCAAGATCATCACCGACAAATATCTGGTATATTTGCATTACATTTCCGCCTGGCACTCTGAAAGAAATGAATATATTATCAATAACAGACGTATTTAAACAGTCAAACACAAGGGTGCCTCTTTGCGGATAGTTTGTTGGGTCGGGGTCATAATAATGAAATCCATCATAGATTACACAGTTATCACGGGTTTCTACATCACCATCTGTAAAGTATGCAGGATCGCCGTATCCGGGACTGTTCAATTGATCTATTCCATAAAAACTTGTTTCGGCGATTGGATTTCTGCCTGCTAAAAGACTTGTGCCAAGTGCTGCAAGTTCGGCATTAGAATTGATAGAATCTACAGCAATCGTATAATCATCTGTAGCATAAGAGGTGAGTGTCCACAGGAAAGATGTGGAGATTAATGCAAAT
>CAZFQD010000223.1:0-2222 GCA_964520885.1 uncultured Oscillospiraceae bacterium
CTAGGTGTTGGTATACCCTTATCTTTAAACATTTTTTTATTATAGAAGAACCAACCACCTATATCTGCACCATTAAAACCAACATATATTTTGTTATTCCACTTATATTTATCAATAATCTTAATCATATCCGCCCACAACTTTGTTGAAAAATCAATATAATCCTCAGCGGGCAGAATTAAATCGCTTGTAATTGCATTCGGGTAAAAGTTCCAATAAGGCAACTCCACCATATCCGGACCATTACCACTAGCCACGGTGGCTGCTAAGGTATCCCAGAAATTTTCTTGAGACACAATCATTGTTTGAATGGTTACGCCAAATTTATCTTTCATTAGTTTAACTGAACTAGGGCGTTTTGCATTCTCTGTTGTAGGTCCAGGTTCTCTCCATGAATAATTCTTTAATATTTTATTCGTAATAGTCCGAGTAGGCATAGATATTTTTGTATAATCTATACCAGTTGAGTCAATAGGATTCTCGTTTGGTTTCATACTCACTGTTGAGATCGTTGCTTTACTTGATGAATTAGATATACTTGAACTTATAATGTCGGATGCATTTGAAGCACTTGTATCACTTGTATCACTTGTATCACTAAGGGTACCCGAGCTATCACTAATGCTATTTTCACTTGACGGTATACTAGATGTAGATTTTTTTGGGCCACAGCTTGATATAGTTGTCACGGTAATTATTGTGATTAAAAATAATGCAATCACTCTTTTAAACATATTAACATCCTCCTTATAATGTAGTAGCCGTTACTATTGCTTTTGTTTTTCTCTTGAAAACTACGACAATTGCCAGAGCTGATAATAACATTACCAAGACATTGAAATAATTCATCCCACCACTTGTATCTGGATTGGTATTATCAGATCCTTGTTCACCGTTTGCATTCGAAACCATATAAATTCTATATAGTTCGCTATTAAAATAAATTTCTAAATTTGCAATATTCATAGCATTCATTGAGGTATCTGTTATTTCATTATTGTCTTTGTCGCAGAGTTTTATGGAATAACCCTGATCAATAACTAATAAATCAATAAACTGTTTAACTGTCATTTGTGAAGCAATTGTAATTTTTCCATCTTTAATCTTAATGTTTTCATTGTTTGACATAATAACGCTATCGTCTAAGATACCTTTTAATTCATCTTCTATATAAGTAGCTGTATCCTTTACAAAACTAACATCATCAATATACAACGGTAAATCTTCGGTGCCAGTTTGCATTATTACACGCAAAAATGTATTCTTTGATACGTCAAGAACACCATCATCTTTGTTTGAATTATATTGTGTGTCATATATAAAATTTGAGAGAGGTACAACAATATATCCATAAAATCCTCTTTCAAGTTCAATACAATTGTCTTTTATTATTGCTTTTTTACTAATTCCTGTTGAATCATCAACATAGTAAACATAGCTGTTTGATAAATTTGATGAGGTGCTTAATGAATACATCTCATTACCACCATTTACTTGTTTGGTTCCATCATCAAGCATCAGTGTCATTTTTAATTTGCTATTATCATACCATGGCACACTTAACCAAAATGCCAAAGCAGTTGATTCCTTGGTCGCATTTTTATCAACTATTAAATTCTTTATTTTTGCACTTGCACCTTGTTCGCTTGAAATCAATTTAAGTGCATAACCTGTAGCTGAAATCTCATCAGTCAATGATAGTTGTGTAATGTCACTCTTATCATTTATAACTGTCGCTGATGCAACATCAGTATTTGATATTGAACCATTTTCAAAGTCATTTGCAATTTTTGAGTTCTCAGAAAGTACTACACCACCTACACTCTCCATAAACTTACGACTATCAGTTGTGAATCCTATTTCGTCAATATAATATGGCCCTTTTCGTGTATTTCCATCATACCACAACTGGAAAATTTCTGAATATTCTATATCTAATATACCATCATCTATAGCATAGGATGTATGTTGCTCTAAAATATTTAACGGAATTACTACCCAACCTTCAAAATTCTTTGGAACAATCATTTGGTTATCACTTATAATAGTATCTTCAATTTTACCATCCTTAAAAATAAATTGGCCAATTGAAATTTCATTAGGCAATTGATAAAATTCCTTTTTCTCACTATTCTTTCGGTCATCAACACCAAGTCTGAATTTATGTTGTTCATCAGTATCTGGTGTTTTAATCCAGAATACCAACGCTTTGGCACCAGCGT
>CAZFQD010000224.1:0-2216 GCA_964520885.1 uncultured Oscillospiraceae bacterium
ATCATCTTTGATAAAAGGAATTAATTTACTTTGAGATAGAAGATAAGGATTTATAGGCCCTTTTTCACAGTCTATATACTGTGGTAAATCGCCTGCAAAGATTACTTTACCACCTGCATCAACAAATTCTTTTAGGGCATTAATTGTGGATTTTCTAATGGTTAAAAGACCACTTACTAAAATTGTTGAGTAAGCAGCTTTTCCTATTTTAAAGATAGGAGCATCCTGATTTTTAACTATTATATAATGTCTTGAAAGTATGTCCTCATCTGCATAATCAAAATCTATGTTTTCAAATGTAAGAATATTAAAAAGTTCAGCATAATGATTTTCAATTTCTTTAACAATATTACCTGATGGCGAAAAACCTTCTATCCAGCCATTATGGGTCAGAGCCCAAATACTTTCAACCGGATTAATTACCAAAACATCGCAAACAGGTTCTCCTTGAGAAAGAATAAAACCAATTCTTGCAAAATAATCCTCTATGAATGAGTAATCCTCCCAATATGTAGATTGATGAAGGATGCTCGCAGGGTAATCCCTTTTTGATTGCCCTTGCATTGTATACCACGAAAGGTGATGACATCTTAAATTAATTCCTAAAGCTGCTTGCCAATCTCCAACGTTTTTATGTGATTCGAAGTTAAACTGCCAACCTGTACAACCATATAATTCGCTTAAAGTAAAAGGTTTATTCAGTTGTCTTGCAATTGAATGACACTGTTTTACAATAAAATAATTTTTGTTATTCTCTGTCAAGATATCTACACCAGGATAATCCATATATTCATAATAGCGCATAACCGATCCAAAAACACAAGTTTGGATTGAAAGAGTATCTTCATGGAATACATGACCAGTCACTAATAGCTTGTTGTTTTCACACCATTCCTTATAAGGCAATGCGAAATTTTTTATTAGAAGTTGTTGTAGGCACTCAATATATTGCCAGTTTAATTTTGATATTTGTTCTCCTTTTTTTAAGAAATAGAGCTCGGGAAGATGAATTTTTAAATCATAACAAAACAACTCATTGAAGAAATCAAAAAGCTTATATGTAAAGGGGATCATATTTAAACTGTTTTCATTCGTTATACTGACACCGCCAAAAAGAGCCCCTCGATGTGGTTCATCGGTGAAAATCCCCGCAATTTCTTTGCCAAATTTATCCCCACAGAATATTTTGTACTTTTCATGTGTCATTGATAAAAAATATTCAGTTGCCTCACGATTCAGTGTGTCAACATATGTATTTCCATTATAAAAGTCCTCAGGGTCCATTTCTTCAACACTAAAAACGAGTAACTCATATTCATCTTTAACACTAGAGCTATCAGAAACTTGATAATAATCGATTAAATAATTATCAATAATCTTTGCTGCAAAAGCGATTAAAAAGTCTTTATTTTCTTTTATATTGTTAAATTCTTGAAGATTTAAGACATTCATACTTATAAATTTCTGTCTAAACTCGGGAACTGTTGTTACCAAACCTCCGGCAGTACCAGAAGGCCATCGGTCCTCATCATAAAGCCATACTTGCAAGTCAAGTTTTTTGGCTTCATCGCAACAGGCATTTACTAAATCAAACCATTCTTTGCTTAAATATTCAGTTTTTAGATTTGTCCTACTATGTATGAAAAATCCACCAAACCCCATTTTTTTCATTATATGAATTTGTCGTAGCATTTCATCTTTTTCAAGCAAGCCATTTAATGCCCAAAAAGGTTTGCCTCTGTATTCTTTTGGAGGATTTTTAAATTGCTCATATAAATTTATCATTTTGTAACCTCATAAGTATTTATAAAAGTGTCTTATTGTTATATTATTACATATTTCTTCTTAAAGTATTAATTATATTTACATAAGTTGCTCTATATCTAATTAATACTATTATTTTTCTCAGGAAAAGTCATTACTTTTTATTGCAATCTAATATACAATTATTGCTATAATCTAATCTTAACCTGAAAAGATTTGTACTGTGTTTTCTTGTAAAAAATATAAAATATGGCATTACAAAAAGTAGATAAAACGACATTAATATATGAATTGGGAAGTGCTTTAAAAAGAGAGCTTGTTTGGGATGTACATTACGACAATCCCGAACAAGCTCAAAATGATATCTTATACTAATTAGTCTTCAAAACCTCAATACCTTGACGGCTATTTTCCCGCTTAGCATTCCTTTGCTCACTTGCCAGACACCAAGT
>CAZFQD010000225.1:0-2213 GCA_964520885.1 uncultured Oscillospiraceae bacterium
TGCTTAAAAATTTTTAAAAAATGCTTGACTTTTAATAGTTAGTCACCTCAAAATATATTATTTTTTGTTAAATATGCAACCATATGGTTGCATATTTAACACTATTATGCCACAAAATAGTAGCATAATCAAGAGGTGATATTATGTTTATAAAAAGATTAGAAGATTTAAGACTTGATAATGATAAAACCCAACAAGAAATTGCAGATATTTTGCACTGTAAACGAGAGGTTTATAGAAGATATGAAAAAGGCATAAGAGAAATTCCAAGTTGGGCAGTTATTGCTTTAGCAAAATACTATAACACAAGTGCTGATTATATATTGGGAATAACAAATAACCCAAGTCCTAAATAATAATTTTAAAAGTAGGTTTAAACCTGCTTTTTTTTACTTAAATCTAAAAATAACATTAATTGCAATTATTGATTAATTGGTTTATAATGAAAATAAAAAATGACAAAAACAAGGGAAGTGAAACAATGCAACATTTTACAATAAAAGATGTACTTGAAACTAATGCTTGGGAAGCTATTTTTTCTAAAATTAGAGGAAAAAAAATAATTAATGCTATAGTCCATGAGCCGAAAAATAATGAAATTACTGTTGAATTTGAATATGAAGAAAACATATTATTTTCAAGAGATTTCTTTTACACAACTAATGAAGAAATAATAAAGAAAATTGAAGATGAAGAACCTGTAAATTTACAATGTTATTATATAAAAGATTTTAACTGTAGTAAAAGAACAATTATTAAAAACTTTACAGCAAGTTTAGCTTTTTTTGATGGTAATACATCATTTGAAAAGGTAACATTCAGTGGCAAAGCAGACTTTATTTATGCTACATTCAGTGGCAAAGCAGACTTTATGAGGGCAACATTCATTAGAGAAACATTATTTTCTTACGCAACATTCGTTGCAGAATCGTACTTCTCGTTTGCAACATTCATTAGAGAAGCAGTGTTTTTTGTGGCAACATTCAATGTAAAAACTGACTTTTCTTGGGTTGTATTCAGTGATGAAACAAACTTTATTTGTGCTTCTTTCAATTGCGAAACGACATTTTCTAACACAAAATTTAATTATTACACAACTTTTTATGAAGTAACATTCGGCGAAGAAGCATCATTTCTCCAAATGAAATTAATTAATGGAATAGATTTTTTGAAATGCAATGCAAAATCAATTGTTTTTAAAGAATGCTTATTTCAAAATGATGAAAGATTTGAATTTAAAACCGTTGAAAAATTAGTTTTTGATAATTGTATAATAAAAAGCACTTTTAATTTAAGAAATTATTCAGATTATAATAAAATTGAAAAATATTGCGAAATAAAAGCATTATCTTTTAAAAACACTCAAAACTTAGGAAGAATAAATATTGATTGGGATAAAAACAAAGTTAAAGAAGCAATAAATAATAATGATGATACAGACGAAGAAAAGAAAGAACAATTTGCAATGCTTAAAGAAAACTATCATAACATTGGCGATTATGAGAGCGAAGATAAGGCTTTTGTTGCATATATGCGTAGTCGTAGAAAAGCTATGTGGAATGAGAAGAATATATCAAGGCTTATAACTGTTCCACTTGACCATATAATTGAAATTATAGGCAAATATGCTACAAAACCATCAAGAATTGTTATTACTATGGCTTTTGTTTGGGGCATTTTTAGTATATTATTTTCAATTTTTACTTTGAATAGTGGAATAGTATCAAATGGAAATCCAGTGTACTTTTTTAATGGTTTTTATTTTAGTGCTATTACATTTTTTACTATTGGTTTTGGCGATATTGTTCCTAATTGTTTAGTAGCAAAAATATTAGCCCCAATTGAGGGAGCGTTAGGGCTATTTCTAATGTCATATTTTACTGTTGCAGTTGTTAGAAAAACGCTTAGATAAATAATAAATCGGAACGCATACAATGCGTTCCCTACAAAAAAAACAGCACTCAAAATATAATTTTGAGTGCTGAAAATATTTATTTAAATATATTGATTTTACAATAAAATTCCTTTAACATCATTAAAATACACGCTCTAAACCTCCTGATTTTAATAATAAATCCGAAAATCTTGATTTATCATCAAGAGAAACTAAATCAACTTCATAATTTAATTTCATAGCCAATTTTGAATAGACACTAAAAAATTTTTCGGGCGTAAGTCCCTTAACGGCAATATCAATATCTGAGGTATTATTG
>CAZFQD010000226.1:0-2177 GCA_964520885.1 uncultured Oscillospiraceae bacterium
TGGCTGTCAAGGGTTTGTTTCAGAAGTTTTCATAAAAGTTTTTACACTATCCATTGTAAGTGTTTTCTTAAACTTTATGTTAGCTAATAGGAATAAACCTAAACCGCCTACTAAGAAAACCAAAGTATAAGTTAGTACATATCCAATATCCCCATTTTCCAAAATTATTTCTTTAAAACCTTGTAGCATTGGATATGTTGGGAAGAATCTTAGCCATAAAGGGTCAAAACTAGGTATATAATATGAAAATGCTGGCAACATTAGTGCTATCATAATTCCATACATTACTCCAAAAGATTTTGATATGCTATCGAAGAAACTTGATACAAGTAATCCTAATGAAGCAAAGGTAAATGTAGTAACTATTAAGAAAATATAGAAAAGCAAGTAATTGGGTTGTCCTCCCATAATAGGAATTGCAATTATGGATGACGATACAATAACTGTTGTTAATATTATCATAATTTTGCTAAGCAGATATTTCCATACAGGTGATGGAGTTACTGCAAATGCACGAATTACACCTTCGCTCTTATCTAAGAAAATATATGCCATTACAATAAAGAATCCCATAAGCGATCCAGCAAATACAATAAATGCCGGCACCATATTTTCTCTATTATTGAGAGTTTGAACATTATCTAATGTCCTAATAACCTGTGCATCGTTTTGTGCTACAATTGCATCAGGTGATTTATTATGAAGTATATATAGCAAATCAACCATTCTATCTGTTTCGTATCCTTGTAGATAGTATTTATAAGAAAATTCACCTGCTTTATTCATAACTATTGTTGCACCCATTTTAAGTTCTGAGTAGGAAATTCTAATCATATCCTCTTCAGTTTCGGTGAAGTATATCGTTTTTAAAAGCTTACCGGTGTTTGAATCTAAGATTTCAAAACCTTCTACCTCTATGGTCTTTTCTTTATCAAAATCATAAACGGTAGTTTTGCCAGTCTCTTGATTAGTTATGTCAAATTTAATTGCTTCAAGTTTGAATTCAATAGGGTCTACTTTTCTTGCTGAACCTTCTTTTACTTGTTTATCAAACAAATTATTCACAACCTCGGAAGGCATATTATAGTATAGGAATTCCTTGCTATTGCTAATAGGTTGCTCATTAACTGCAAAGAGAAGTATTGCAAGCAAAATTATTGCAACTGCTATTTCAATGTAAAAGTAATAACCTCTAGCAGCAATCTTCATCTCTTTTATATAACTGCTTAGTAATTTCATTCTACACAAGCCCCCTTCCGGTAACTTGTATGAATATTTCCTCTAATGTTGCTTCTTTAGAATGCATTGTTTGAATTTCATACTTATTCACGATTTCACCAATGCGGTTTCTATCTATTTCATCGATTGTCTTTAATGTTTCTTTTACTACTTTTCCGTTATTCACATACTCTATGTCAATTAGTTTCTGACCAAATTGAAGTTTTAGATTTTTTGGAGTATCTATAAGTTTTATTTCACCGTCAATAATAAAAGCAACCCTATCACACAACTCATCTGCGATGTACATATTATGTGTTGTCAAAAATGCGGTTGTGCCTTTTGTTGCTTGCTCCCTAATAATTTCCTTTATAGTTGAAGCTATTGTAGGGTCTAAACCTGTTGTCGGTTCATCTAAAAACCATAGTTCAGGATTATTAATCATAGAACGAGCAAAGGTTAAGCGGTGTTTCATACCTTTTGAAAATTCATCAACTCTATCATTTTCTTTTCCATCCAATCCAACTAAACTAATTAATTCATTTGGGTCACGAGTTGGAACATCAAAAAGTTTTGCATAGAATTCTAAGTTTTCCTTTGCAGTTAGCTTACCATATACATTAGACTGCTCAAAGGAGACACCAATTTTATTAAATCTTTGATTTTGTACTTTTTTAATATCATATCCAGCAACTAAAACTTCACCGTCCTGTTGCTTTAATAATCCTGTTAGAATACCCTGCGTTGTTGATTTGCCAGCACCTGATGGCCCTAAAAAACCAAATGTTTCTCCCTTTGAGACCTCAAAACTAATATTGTTAACGGCAAGTTTTCCATCATTATTATACGAATGGGATAAGTTTTTTACTGAAATCATACATTCAATCCTCCTATTTTAATTATATTTAGTCAATTGCGAAACTCAAAAAACCTTGATTTTATGCGGTTTTTTAGTCTAA
>CAZFQD010000227.1:0-2155 GCA_964520885.1 uncultured Oscillospiraceae bacterium
ATGTTAAGAGAACTACTAATAATGATTTAAAGTTTTTCATAATTATCACCTTTCTATTTTTTATTTTTATTTTAATTCAATTTCAATAACACTGTCAATTGGATCGGGTAATGCATAGGTTCCGTGTGCTATAGTGCCATAATACATAAACATAAATTCGGGGAATGATGAGCAAGTGAAATCTTCTGTTATGTTTAGTTCTGCTCCTGTTGATAGGAATTTTATGCTTTTTACTATATCTTTTGTTATTCCTTTAACCGGAATGGGGCCTATTACCCAATCCATTACATGAAGATAAACCTTTTTTTCTTTTTGTGTTACATAGCTCATATCAGGCCCTTTAACGTCAGAAATTGAACAACCATATATACTTTCACTGTTCTTTCCCATCCATTCTCCGACACCTTTAAGTATCGCTATTGTTTCTTTTGGAAAATTACCTCTAGCATCGGGGCCTATGTTAAGTAACATATTTCCGCCCTTGCTAACACATTCAACTAATTTATGTATGATTGCCGATGCCGGTTTATAATCGTTATCGTATCTGTGATATCCCCAATTATTATTTAAAGTTAAACAAGCTTCCCACGGAACTCTTTCCCCTTTACAGTTGAACATTCCGTCAGGTGGTATTAACATTTCAGGAGAAACAAAATCTCCGCAATAAAATTTTGGGGTTTCTTTAAGTAAACTGTTTGGTGTTTCGTCAAGACGGTTATCTAATATAACATCCGGTTGGAGCTTCCTTACCATTTCTACAAGTTCTGTTGCTCTCCATTTTTCTCCACCAAGCTCGCAATAAGAAAAGTCAAACCATAAAATATCTATTTTCCCATAGTTTGTACAAAGCTCTCTGATTTGTCCGTGCATATAATCAAGATAATTATCAAAATCATGCTTTACATCTTTAAATTTTTCATTTTCCCTTTCTGGATGTACTAAATCGCCATAATGATAGTAGTCCGGGTGATACCAGTCAAGCAATGAATAATATAATCCAACCTTTATTCCTTCTTCTCTGAAAGCTTCAACATATTCAGCTATTATATCTCGTTTAAATTTTGTGTTTGTTGATTTATATTCTGTTAATTTTGAGTCAAAAAGACAAAAGCCATCATGATGCTTCGCTGTAAGTACTGCATATTTCATTCCTGCTTGTTTTGCTACTTTTGCCCATTTTTTTGCATCAAAATCAATAGGGTCGAATTGTTCAAAATATTTTTCATAGTCTTCATTACTTATTTTTTCAAGACTTCTTATCCATTCTCCTTTTGCCGGAATTGCATATAATCCCCAATGAATAAACATTCCAAAACGGTCATTTTCAAACCATTCCATTCTTTTTTTATGTGCGATTACATCCATACTTTTCCCTCCATCCTATCTCTTACTGTATTTTTCATACATTTCATTATAGAAAATCGCGTTTTCAATTGGTGTATTTGCTGGTATATGATTTCCTACTGCCATAAAAAATCCCGGATATTTTTTACCTATATCCATACATCTTTTTACTTCAGCTTCAATGTCTTCTTTTGTTCCCATTAACAATATCCTTGTATCTGCATTTCCAATAAATGCATGTGTTTTTCCATATTTATCTGCTATATACTGCATATTCGTTGTTGGTTCAAGTACAAATGCATTAATTCCTGTTTGTGCTATATCATCAATAAATTCATCATATGTACCGTCTGATGTAAAGACTATCTTTTTCTTTGCTTCTATTAGTGGTGCAAACATCTTTTTATAATTTGGGAAAAGATATTTACGATACCAATCTGGATGAATAAATGCTCCTGATGTCCATACTATATCATCATGTACCATTACAATAGGAGAATCACACTGAGCCAAAGCATTGAAATAATGCTGTATCCATGCACAATATCTGTTTGTTAATTCACTAAAGCCATTCGGGTCTGTGCCTGCTGTACATAAAAGCATATCCCATCCAAAGATATCTATTAATCCTGACATGCATGTTACATACATCCCAGGCATATTAACTGCATCAGGAAATGTGTTAACTGCATTATGATAATGTTCATTAAATCTTTTCAGTAATGCACTCTCGTCTGGATTTCCATATAATTCCCATGGGTCAAATTTCAATGTTTCTTCAGGATCATCATAAAATTCAGAGGTTTGATTG
>CAZFQD010000228.1:0-2104 GCA_964520885.1 uncultured Oscillospiraceae bacterium
CGTCTTTAATAAAACCACGGCTTGCGTCTATCATAAATAAGCCTTGCCTTGCCCCTGCATTTTCTTTATCAATTACAATAATACAAGCAGGAATACCTGTTCCAAAAAAAAGGTTGGAAGGCAAGCCAATAATACCTTTAATTATCTTTTTACTAATAATTTTTTTTCTAATCGTAGCCTCTGCATTGCCACGAAATAGCACTCCATGTGGTAGAATTATAGCGCCCTTGCCTATTAGTGGTCTCAAAGAGTGAATAAAGTGCATAAGCCAAGCATAGTCACCATTTTTATCTGGTGGCACTGCGTTGTAGCCAACAAAGCGTTCATCACTGCTTGCGTCAACTCCATTTCTCCAAGATTTATAAGAAAACGGAGGATTCGCAACAGCGAAATCAAACCTCTCAATGCTATCGCCGTTTTTAAATTTTGGATTGGAAAGCGTGTTTTCTTTTGCAATTTTACCGGTTGATTTGTTATGTAAAACTAAGTTCATTTTTGCAAGACCTGCTGTTGCTTTGTCATTTTCCTGTCCATATATAGTAATACCATTTGGTACTTCATCAGCCGCACGAATAAGTAGCGAGCCAGAGCCACACGCAGGGTCATATAAAGTCTTAGATGCAACAGTAGCACTGCTAATTCCTATAACTTTAGCCATTATTCTTGAAACCTCAGCGGGAGTATAAAACTGACCTTTGCTCTTACCGCTCTCGGTTGCAAAGTTTTTCATTAAATATTCATAAGCATCGCCAATTATGTCATCGCCACCGGCTTTGTTTTTGCGAAAATCCAATTTTTCATCTTGAAATATTGAAATAAGATTTGTTAGTTTATCAACCTTGTCTTTGCCACTGCCAAGTTTTCCGTCATCATCAAAATCTGCCACATCAATAACTCCACTAAGGTCATTAGCCTCTGCGAGTTTACTTATTATTTTATTCATCTTATCGCCAACATCACTCTTGCCTTTTGCTGAAATCATATCAAGAAAGCTACCGTCCTTTGGAACATCAATCTCAGCATAACGGTCGCCCATAAATCTATCAGTAACATACTTAACAAAGAGCAATGTTAATACATAATCCTTATATAAAGAGGCATCCATACCCCCTCTAAGTTCATTGCAACTATTCCATAAAGAACTATAAAGTTCACTCTTTTTTACTGCCATTTTAGTAAGCTCCTCTTCATTAATTATTCAAAGTCTTGTAAGTTATCAATTAAAGATTTGCTCACATTTTGTTTTTTGCAATATTCTATAATGGTCACCTTAGCAAGACGATTAGGCTTTACTCTGTCATTTTCCCATCGGTTAACAGTAGAGAAGCTAACATGCACAGCATGAGCAAACTCAGTTTGAGAAATGTTCAATTCTTTTCTTATATTTTTAATTACTTCATACATTTCCATAAATCATCACACTCCAACATTATGTATTATAGCATAATCTATATAGCATTGTCTATATGTAAAGACAAAAAAATATAAGTCTACCTATACAATTAGAATATAGGCAGACTTTATTGAATTATTTAGAACCTAAAAGCCTTTATATTTAAGCCTTTTAACTGTGTTTTCTATTGAGGCAAACTACCGTCTCAACGTGCGGTGTTCTTGGAAACATATCAATACACTTAAACGACTATATTAAAAATCATAGACACACTATAAATATGGAAAGCAATTTTTTTTTATTCATCTTCTACCACTCTCGCAATATCCTTACCGCATTTTTCGCACTTACCTTTTAACAAAATACCAAATTTGTGATTATTGATTGAATATTCAACAATTGTAGTTACAAAACAAGCGGAACAGAAAACATTGTTTATAAAAAGTTCTTGTTGATTTTTGGGTATCTTATTAAATTTTTGAATGGCTTTAAAATCCATAACTGACACAGTCAACCCTCCTATAACTTTAAGTGTAATTAATTTTTTCTTTTTAATTTATATATGCCAATATTATAACAACAATCTACTGTCTTATTTAATTACTTAGATACAGCATCCTTAAAACCTTTGCCTGCTTTGAATGAAGGTGCTTTAGAAGCTACTATATTAATAACTGCACCAGTTTGCGAGGTTGAAAGTTATACTTATAA
>CAZFQD010000229.1:0-2085 GCA_964520885.1 uncultured Oscillospiraceae bacterium
CAACAAAATATAAAATTGATGTCAATTTAGAGTTGGTTCAAGGAGGTCTAATTGAGTCTGTCCTTTCTGGAACCAATCCAGATGTGATTATGAATGCAGGACATATTGACCCAGTAAACCTTTCAGCAAGAGGTGCTTTAGTTAATCTTTCGGAATTTCCAGATTTTTCTGAAGTCGCAAAAAGGTTTACTAAAAATTCGTTTAATCCTTATAAATATAAAGGTAGTTATTACGCATTGCCTGTTACACAAATCTACAATGTTCTTTTTTATAGAAAGGATGTTTTCAAGGAATTAGATATTCAAGTCCCTAATACTTGGAAGGATTTTTATGAAGTAACTAATAAAATTCAGCGCAAAAATATGCAGGTTGGAGTACCTGTTACTAATGAAATGTTTGCAACCTATCTACTTCAAAGAGGTTCAACATTTTTTAATGAGGATTTGACTGCAACCCGTTTTGGAGAACAAATTTCTATTCAATCATTTGAGGACTGGGTTAGCTTGTTTATTGATTACAAACTCCCAATGGGATATGATTTTTATTCGCGATTTAGAACTGGTGAAATGCCAATGGCAATTCAGCCCTACACAACTTATAATATGATAATGGTTGGAGCACCAGAAATTAGAGACTTATGGGGAATGGTACCTATTCCGGGGACAGAAAAGCCAGATGGAACCATTGATAGGTCTGAACCAGGAGGTGGCTCGTCAACATGTATTTTATCTAAAACAAAGGATAAGGAAAAATCTTGGGAATTCATTAAATGGTGGACATCAGCTGAAGTCCAATTACGATATGGAACTGAGTTAGAAGTTCTTATGGGACCAGCTGCACGGTATGAAACTGCTAATACCGAAGCACTTGAGGCTTTGCCTTGGAGCAAATCTGAATTATCAATATTATTTAATCAACGTGCAAGTGTAAGCGAGCTTCCGGAAACAACGGCCAGCTATTATATTTCAAGAAGTATTACAAACGCATTTAGAATGGTTGTTATTAAAGCAATTAATTACGGACAATTTGTAAATCCACGAGAAACACTTTTTGTTTATGACAAGTTAATGAATGAAGAGTTGATTAGGAAAAATAAAATGTTTGGAGAAGATAAGGGGGGGAATTAATGATTTCTAATGCTAAGAAAAAAGGGATTATGAATGAAATATTTATTAATAGAGAAAAATATTTTCTTGTTGCTCCTTATGCTCTTTTCTTTTTTATATTTGTGATTATTCCTATTATTTCTTCATTATTTTTAAGCTTTACTGATTTTAATATGTTGCAAATTCCAAAATTTACAGGAATATCAAATTATTTAAGGTTATTTTTACATGATGATGTTTTTCTCAAAGCAATAAAAAATACAATTCTATTAGCCTTTTTAACGGGACCACTTAGCTATTTATTATGTCTTATGTTAGCTTGGTTTATTAATGAGCTTTCACCAAAGATTAGAGCATTTATGACATTGGTTTTCTATGCACCAAGTCTTGCAGGAAATGTATTTTTTATTTGGACATATATTTTTAGTAGTGATAAATTTGGTTTTATAAATGCTAATCTTATTAGAATTGGAATAATTCAAGAACCAATTTTATGGCTAAATGACCCACAGTATATTATGACAATAGTTATTATTGTTCAACTATGGCTTAGCTTAGGAACAGGCTTTCTTGCCTTTGTCGCAGGCTTACAGTCAGTTGACCGTACACTTTACGAGGCAGGGGCCGTTGATGGTATAAAAAATCGTTGGCAGGAGTTTTGGCATATTACTTTACCATCAATGAAGCCACTTTTGCTTTTTGGTGCAATAATGCAGATTGCCGTTTCATTTTCTGTTGCGGCAGTTCCTATGGCACTTGCTGGATTTCCAAGTACGGATGATGCAGCTGTTACAATTGTTAGCCATATTATGGATAATGGTTTGTTGCGATATGAAATGGGATATGCTTCTGCTATTGCTACATTCTTGTTTTTGATAATGGTACTTTCAAGAATGGTAATAAGTTCATTAATTAGAACAGATGATTAGATAGTGTAAAAACTTTTATGAAAACTTCTGAAACAAACCCTTGACAGCCA
>CAZFQD010000230.1:0-2036 GCA_964520885.1 uncultured Oscillospiraceae bacterium
GTCAATGTAAATTTATGGGAGCTTAGCTTTATGACATTGGTCTGCCGTCCCCATATACATATACATATACGTCCCCATATAAGAGAACCGTCCCCATATAAACATTGCCAAAAAAGTAATATTGATTAATCAGCTTTTTGGTGTTGCATAATTTATTGGTGTCTAAGATATAATTTTATAGTTTTTTAAAGTTGGGCGAATTATTTGCATTAGAACCCCAGCGATTTAACCTTTGTAAAATTATATCCTATCAAGCAATGTTTTCTTTTTTCCTTCGTATTCTTCATCAGTTAAGATACCTTGTTTATGCAATTCTGATAATTGTTTTAATTTGATAAAGTTATCATCAGATTGCGGTGAAGCTGTCGGCGGCTGGTTATTAGACACCTGCGTTGCACCTGTACTTAACTGAGTAGCGATTGTATTTAAATCATTTTGAATCAAAGCAAATGCAACAATGCCAAAACCAAGAAAAACACAAATCAAATATACAGCACCATTATCTTTGGTTGTAATTCCATATATTTTTGCACCATCGGAAAGTTTTTTTGCTCTTGTATATACCCAATAAAACGAGTAAAACGGCACAAAAATCAAACATAAAAATTCGCCGACACAGCTTGAGGTATCGTTATTTAGCAGTTTTATTTTTTTAACAATTGAGTATTGCCAAATCATTGTATATATTCCAAAGGTAATAATTCCGAGTATAACGCAAATTGCTATATTTTTGATTTCGTATAGTTCTATATAATCTTTATTGATTTCATCTTCTTTTTGCTTTCTATTTTCTACTTCAATTTTTACACAGTTTAAATATTCTTCTGTTTTTTGTTCAGAATCTTTTGTAAGTGAATCCAAAAGAGCATCATCAGATAAGTCTGAAAGTTGTTTCATTATTTCACTGCTACTTTTTCGTTTTTCTAACTCAATTTTTGCATACTTTAAATATTCTTCTGTGTATTCAGCAGAATCTTTTGTAAGCGAATCCAAAAGTGTCTCATCAGATGAAAGGCGTATTCTATCCATTATGCTATACATATCTTATATCTCCTCATATTTATTTACATACATATTGTATTGGAATTGTTTATACCATTTTTTACTGTTCAATTTTTTTAATAGTTACAGCGGTTCCATTGACAATAACACCTATTATGTTGGCTCCAAATATAACATAATCAAAATCCAATCCAATAATAGCATTTGCTCCTAAAGCTAACGCATTTTTAATCAAATCATTTGTTGAGTAGTTTCTCGCCTTAGCTAACTTGCTGGAAAACGAGCTGTTTCTTGATCCCAAAAAATCAGAAGCATTTGCCATTATTTCACTTAAAAATCCTGTTCCTAAAACTGTTTCTGCACATATTACTTTATGATATTTTATTATTTTGAACCCTTCAAAATCAAAACCTGTAGTCATAGTAAAACTTTCAAATATGGCTTCATACTCATTTTGTTCTTCGCATTCTTTTCGTTCAAGTTCTAAGAGTTCTTCTTTGGTATTTATTACTTCTTGAATGTTACTTTTAGGTCTTTGCTTTAATTCATTTTGCAAAATTTTAATTTCATCTTCACTATACAAATCACATTGATCTTTAAGAATTAGATTAATATCTGCAACAGACATTCCCTTAACTTCATCAATAAAGCTATCCATTGATATCTGCCTCCTTTATGTAGAATTAGTTTGAAGATGATTATAAAAATAATATGTTTAGTCTTTATATTTAATTTACAAAACAGTTCTTTAGAAAGAGAAAGACAGGGGACGGATAAATTTCTATTCCTTACTGCCAAGGGGACGGAGGTTTGACAACCCATAAATTCATATATAAAACACAAAGGGGAAAATTCTTTGTGCCTCTGTGCCTTTGTGTTTAATTATTATTGTTTTTTCTTAGATAACGGGCGACCGCATCCGCCCCTACTACCTCGTAACATTTAAAACTTGACATCTGGATAGAGATGTTTCAGTTTAACACGAGCATCAGTTGTTGTAAATTGCCAATCTACGCCTTTTTGCATAGCGTTTC
>CAZFQD010000231.1:0-1972 GCA_964520885.1 uncultured Oscillospiraceae bacterium
CTTATTTGTTTTAACATCACCCATTGATAAAGCATATTTTTCTAAATCTGCCATTGTTGCTTTACCAGAAATTATATCTGCACCAATGCCACTTTTAAAGCTATTATATCTCTCCTCAACAAAACCGTCAATCCTGCCATCTTTAATTAGCTTATCAGCAACAATTAATCCTAATGCAAAACAGTCCATTCCTGCAATATATGAGTGAAAAATATCCTGTGCTTTGAAAGATGCACGACGAGTTTTAGCATCAAAGTTAAGCCCACCCTTTGTAAATCCACCTGCTTTTAGCACTTCATACATACACATAGCACTGTCATAAACATTAGTTGGGAATTGGTCTGTATCCCAGCCTAAAAGTAAATCACCTTGGTTAGCATCTATTGAACCAAAAACATTATTTATTCTTGCAACTCTCAGCTCGTGCTGAAATGTGTGTTGTGCTAAAGTTGCGTGATTAGCTTCAACATTCATTTTAAAGTCCTTTTCCAAACCATATTTTCTTAAAAAACCCAAAACAGTTGCAACATCAAAATCATATTGATGTTTTGTTGGCTCCTTTGGCTTTGGTTCAATGTAAAAGTCACCCTTAAAACCAATACTCCTTGCATATTCAACTGTCATTTTCATTAGTCTTGCCATATTGTCAAGTTCTAAAGCCATATTGGTATTAAGTAGGGTTTCATAACCCTCACGCCCACCCCAAAACACATAGCCCTCTCCGCCTAATTCGGCAGTAATTTCAACAGCCTTTTTAATTTGTGCTACTGCAAATGCAAATACATCTGCATTACACGAGGTACCTGCACCGTGCATATAGCGAGGGTTTGAAAAACAATTTGCAGTTCCCCATAAAAGTTTTTTATTGTATTTTTTCATAAGTTCTTTAATTATTGACTTTATTTCATCAAGGTTTGAATTACTTTCGGCTAATGTTTCCCCTTCAGGTGCAATATCCCTATCGTGAAAGCAAAAATAATCAATTTGTAGTTTATTCATAAGCTCAAATGCTGCATAAACTTTATTCTTATAAATCTCCATACTATCCTTGCCACCGAAATTCTTATCTGCCGTGCCGGTGCCAAACATATCAGCACCAGAACCACATAGAGTGTGCCAATAACTCACTGCAAAACGAAGTTGTTCACGCATAGTTTTGCCATTAACAATTTCATCAGGATTATAAAACTTAAATGATAAAGGATTTTTGCTGTTTTTGCCCTCAAATTTGATTTTTTCAATACCCTTGAAATATTCCATAATTTAAACCACCTTTTTAATTTGTATCTTCATTGATTTCAGTAATGATGAACCGTTCAAAATTGGTCATTACTAAATGGCGGAGAAGGTGGGATTCGAACCCACGGGCCGGCTATTAACCGGCTTACTCGATTTCGAGTCGAGGCCGTTATGACCACTTCGATACTTCTCCAACTTTATTATTACTTAGTAATTCTAACAAAATGCACTTATTTTGTCAAGAAAATAAAATACTGAATAATTTATAAAAAATGTTGGAATAATATGGATATATCAAATTGAATGGAGGAACTACAATGCAAGTTGAAGATGTTATGACTAATGAGGTTGTGTCTGTTTTGCCAAATGACAATATTTCAACAGTAGCTAAACAAATGGAAAAATACAATATTGGCTTGGTGCCTGTATGCGAAAATGGAACTTTATTGGGAGTAATTACCGATAGGGATATTACATTAAGATGTGTGGCAAAAGATAGACTGACAACAAGTGTGTTGGCAAGTGAAATTATGTCAAGTGATGCTATTAGCATTAGCCCAAATCAAAGCATTGAAGTAGCAGCAAGCATAATGTCGGATGCACAATATCGCAGATTATTGGTTACAGATCAAGGCAAGGTTGTTGGAATTTTTAGTTTAGGTGATTTAGCAAAGTTAAGAAGTTATAAAAGTGAAACTGCAAAGGCTTTAAGCGAAATATCCGAGGATAGATA
>CAZFQD010000232.1:0-1346 GCA_964520885.1 uncultured Oscillospiraceae bacterium
TTACAAATGATTAATACCTATCCGGCATTAATTCTTCCAGCCTTTGCAATGACTTTAGGACTTTTTTTGATGCGTCAAAATATGGTTAATATACCCAATTCAATGATAGAGGCCGCTAAGTTGGATGGAGCAAATGAAATAAAGATTTTCTGGCGAGTTGTAATGCCGATGGTTAAGCCTGCTTGGTTAACATTAATTATATTTTCCTTTCAAGCAATGTGGAATTCTATGGGCGGAAGCTTTGTATATAATGAATCGTTAAAGGTCCTTCCGGCAGTTATGAGTCAGATTGTTATGGGTGGTATTGCGAGAGCGGGAGTTGGGGCGGCAGCTGCAATATTCTTGATGACACCTCCAATTATTATTTTTGTGTTAGCTCAAAGTAATGTAATTGAAACTATGGCAAACTCAGGAATTAAAGAATAGATAGAAGGGAGAACTCATAAATGAAGAAAAAGATAGTTGCATTTTTAATAACTGTATTTATTGGGTTGACTCTTTCTATGCCTGCATTGGCTAAAGGTGGCAGCTATATGTATGGATTTTATGGAGATGCAGTTGATGCACCAAAAGCATATGAGCTTTCAAGCATTTATTTTTCGGCAGATATGAATATTAAGGACCAAATGCTTAGCCCATCTGATGTTTTTGTGCAAGGTGATAACATTTATATCACTGATGCAGAAAGAAACTGCGTTTATATTTTAGGACCTGATTTTAAAGTTAAAAAAATTCTTTCTCAATTCGTTTTAAATGGTCAACCCACAACTATAAATGGTGCTCAAGGAATTTTTGTAAATAAAGATAAGGAGATTTATATTGCAGATACAAAAAATAGTAGAGTTATTAAAACGGACATTAATGGCGTAATATTAACTGTTTACACGCAACCCACTTCGGTATTATATCCATCTAATAAGGGCTTTTCTCCTCTTAAGGTTTCAGTTGATAGTGCTAATAACTTATATGTTATAGTAAAAGACATATATGAGGGCATCGTGTTTTTTAATACTTCTGACTTATTTGATGGGTATTTTGGCACAAATAGAGTTCCTATTACGACAGCACTTCTTGCTGATTATTTTTGGAAAAGCATTCTATCACCAGAACAAATAAAACAGATGCCACAATACCAACCTGTTGCATATTCAAATTTTTATATAGCATCAAATGATTTTGTTTATTCTTGTGAGCCAAAAACAGATAGAATAACAAAGCAATTGAAAAGATTAAATCCGAATGGTGTTAATGTTTTAAAGGCCGAGGGTTCTAATATCACAAATGCAGTTGGAAAAGCTTATGGAGATGAGGGGGCGGCATTTGTTGATATTTGTTGTGATTTTGAT
>CAZFQD010000232.1:1356-1953 GCA_964520885.1 uncultured Oscillospiraceae bacterium
AAAACTTAAAAAAGAATTAGAAGAAATATATGTTTGTGATTTTGATGGTTTTATATATGGTCTTGATAGTACATATAAAAGAGTATATGTTTATGACCAAGATTCAAATTTAGTTACTATATTTGGTGGTGAAGCATATGTTTTGGATAATTTTATAAAACCCGTAGCCATTGATATATTTAAAGACAAAATATTAGTTTTAGATTCAGATAGGCTTTCATTATCTGTTTTCAGTCCAAATGAATATGGTAATTACATTAGAGACGCTTTTAAGTTATATAATAATGGATTATATAAACAATCTGTTGAACCATGGGAAAAAGTGCTTTCAATTAATGCAAAATTGAGTTTGGCATATTCAGGAATTGGTAAGGCTTTACTTAATACAGGTGAGTCAAAAAATGCTATGGAATACTTTAAATTGGCAGATGATAGAAATTGGTATTCAAAGGCATTTAAAGAATATAGAAGTGAAACAATAAGTGAAAATTTTGGGATAGTATTTGCTGGAATAATTTTTGTTATTTTACTGTTGGTAGTTATTTTTAAACGCAAAAAGGTTGCGGCATTAGTTGGAATTAAATTAAGCAGTGAAGC
>CAZFQD010000233.1:0-1895 GCA_964520885.1 uncultured Oscillospiraceae bacterium
TGATGAAAAAAGACGCTCGGATTTCAAAGTGTTTATTCTGCCTAATCTATATGGAGATATTTTAACTGATGAAGCGGCTGAATTTCAGGGCGGTGTTGGAACAGCAGGAAGTGCTAATATTGGCAAGAGGTATGCTATGTTTGAAGCAATTCACGGCTCAGCTCCACGAATGGTTAAAGAAGGCAGAGATAAATTTGCTGACCCTTGTTCAATGTTAAGAGCTTCTGTAATGCTTCTTTCTCACATCGGACAACAAGAAAAGGCAGATTTATTGGAAAAAGCACTTGATATTTGTATGTATTCAGAAAAGACTTTGACAATTACAGGCAGATTAGGCGGAGCCACTTGTCAAGAATTTGGCGATTATGTAATGGAAACGGTTACAAAATTGTCAAAATGATAATTTTGTAGTTGAAAATTGAAAGTTTTGGTGAGGTAATGGATAAAAAAAATGTTTCTATTGCGGTTGTAAAAAGATTGCCAAGATATTTTCGTTATCTTGGCGATTTAATAAAAAATGATGTGCTAAAAGTATCTTCAAATGAACTTAGCAAAAAAATGCAGGTTACTGCAAGCCAAATTCGGCAAGACTTAAATTGTTTTGGTGGTTTTGGTCAGCAGGGATATGGATATAATGTTTTATCACTTTATAATGAAATAGGAAATATTTTAGGGGCTAATAGAAATTATAAGGTTATAATTATTGGAATTGGTAATTTGGGAAATGCCATAGCCAATAATGTTAATTTTGAAAAAAGAGGGGCAAAACTAATTGGTCTTTTTGATGTTTTGCCTTCAATAATTGGAACGGTTTGCAATAATTTAATAGTAAATAGTATGGAAAATTTAGAAAGTTTTTGTAATGAATATAAACCGGACATTGCCGTATTAACCTTGCCAAAAAAAGAAGCCCCTGAAATATTCAAGAGGCTTATAAAGGCTAATATTAAAAGCTTTTGGAATTTTTCCAATATGGAACTTATTGCACCAGAGGGAATTTGCGTTGAAAATGTGCATATCGGAGATAGTTTGATGACACTTTGTTATTGTATTAAGACGAATGAAGGAAAATAGTTTTATAGCCCTCTTAGCCCTCTTTTTCAAAGAGGGTGGCACGGCATAAGCCGTGACGGGTGATTAAAATCCTCAGTCAGCTATGCTGACAGCTCCTTTGTAAAAGGAGCCTTAAGAGGGTGGCACGGCTTTTTTGCCGTGACGGGTGATTATTAGGGCTTTTCCCCAGTTAAAGAATAAACTGTTCTTTCAATTGCATTCTTTGAGTTTTTCCAATCCTCATTTTGAAAACGATAGTCAAACTTTTTGCAAAACCATTTTATATCCTCATTTAATGTGTTTAAATACCTGCTTTGCATATTAGAAATAATCTTAAAAAATTCTTCAAATTCCTTTTTTGAAAGTTGCTTTTGCCCTCTTTTTGCTAACTCTTTATAATGAATTAAGCAAAAAAATGGCTGCTCTTTAAATAATTCTCTAAATGCTTTTTCTTTTGAATATAGATGAAAAATTGTAGAGTATATTTGAACAAGATAATTATCTATCCTACTGCAAATATAACAGCTATTAGTTAGCTTGTCTATAAAATCAACTTGTTGCATAGCAGATTTTGAAAAAAGTTTATCTTTTATCTCGTTTATATGGCTATCCAAAATTAATGCAAATGGCAATCTTTTTTGTTTTTTTAACATTTGTTCAAAATGTGTAAAGCAAAATCCTAATTTGTTTGTGCTTATTCTAATATCGGGTTCCATCATTGAAGCACCTAAAATAATGTCAATTTCATTATTTTGTAGCATTTCAAAAACACTACAAACAGGACATCCGCATTTTTTCAAAAAAGCTTCATTTACCGGTATTGTATATATTTTTTCCTTCAT
>CAZFQD010000234.1:0-1874 GCA_964520885.1 uncultured Oscillospiraceae bacterium
ATCAATTAAAGCTAAAACAAATTTGAAATAAAAAATAGATTTCCTCCGTTTTAATATTTAACTAGTATCTTGTTAAATCTAAATTATTATATAAATCACTATTCAATAACGGGATACAGCCTTTTCAATTTAACTCTTGCATAAGAAGTGGTAAATTGCCAATCAACCCCTTTTTGCTTTTCGTTGCGTTGAATTTCCCAAGAGGATAAACTGTGATTTAGATGCTTAATATTAGCAATTCTCCTATCCAAACGCTGCTGACCGAGAGCACTCAACTCAATTTCAGCAATATTTAACCAACTTCCGTGTTTAGGGGTATAGTGAATTTTTAATCTCTTAGCTAATTCTCTGGCTTGTGCAGGCTCAAAGGCTTCATAAAGTGATGAAATTTTATGCGTATTTAAATTATCCATTATCAAGCGTATTTTCTTAGTGTTGGGATAGTAAACAGTTAGTAATTCTTTAATCTCATAAGCCCAATCAACTTTTGTTCTATGCTCTCTTGCATAAACATGTCGCCAACCGGTTAATGGTTCTGTAAAAATAAAAATACTGCAAGTTCCACACCATATGTATTCATTATCAACTCGTTTACAATGCTTTTCTTTCATTGGTATTGGTTCTCTCGTTTCATCTAATAATTGGTATGGCTTTTCGTCCATATAGATATGTGCGAAATCTCAAGGAGAATTGAAAAGGGCATATACGATAAAGAAGAATATGAGAAAGCCCTTGTTTGGACAAAGGTAAACTGCAAAGAGGGCAGGGACTATAATAATAATCCTCATTCAAAAGAACAACTTGACAAGGAATGGGAATTCGTTGTTAAGATGGCTATAATTGCAAAAGACTTAATGCAAGGAAATCCAAAATTAAAGGAAATGGGTTTTGCTGAAGAGAGTTTAGGGCATAATGCAATTTTAGCAGGCTTTCAAGGGCAAAGACAATGGACAGATTATTTACCAAATGGTGACTTTATGGAGGCTATTCTTTGCTCATCATTTGATTGGAATGGCAAAAGAGCCCCATATCTTTTTGCAACAGAAAATGATAGTCTGAATGGAGTAGCAATGCTTTTTGGCTATCTACTAACCAACACTGCACAAATATTCTGCGATGTCCGAACCTATTGGAGCCCTAATGCTGTTAAGAGAGTAACAGGCAAGAAGTTAGAGGGTAAAGCAGAAAATGGAATAATACATTTAATAAATTCTGGTGCGGCGGCACTTGATGGCAGTGGAGAACAGGAAATTAACGGCACTCCTGCAATAAAACCATTTTGGGATATAACCGACCAAGAAATGAATAAATGCTTAGGAGCAACAAAATGGTGCCCTGCCGATTTAGGATATTTTAGAGGAGGAGGTTTTCCCTCTTGCTTTAAAACAAAGGGAAATATGCCATTGACAATGGTTAGAGTGAATTTAGTTAATGGATTAGGACCTGTTTTGCAAATTGCAGAAGGATATAGCGTTGACCTTAGCGACGATATGCACCAAATACTAAATAAAAGAACAAGCCCAACCTGGCCCACCACATATTTTGCACCGAATTTAACCAACGAGGGAGCATTTGCAGATGTATATAGTGTTATGGCAAATTGGGGAGCAAATCACTGCTCTTTATCCTATGGACATATTGGAGCAGAGCTAATTACCTTAGCAAGTATGCTAAGAATACCAGTGAGTATGCACAATGTTAATGAAAGCGAAATATTTCGCCCATCTGTATGGTCTGCCTTTGGAACAAATGACAAAGAAGGGTCTGATTACAGAGCTTGCGAAAATTTTGGAGCATTATATAAATAAAAAACGGCTTGAAATGAGGTGACTAACTATTAAAAGTCAAGCATTTTTTAAAAATTTTTAAGCAGA
>CAZFQD010000235.1:0-1818 GCA_964520885.1 uncultured Oscillospiraceae bacterium
TTTATTGCATTCATTGCATATATTTTCATAGGACAGAAAATAGGAGGTAAATATGGAAGAAGTAATTTATAAACCCGAAGGAGCACTGCTTAACACTCAAGAAAATAAGGAAAGTATAGGAAGTCCTGCTGCTATTGAAAGAGCAAAAAATTCTGGCAAAATTCTTGAAGGTCGTGCCGTTGTTTGCGATAGTGGTCATAATCTTATTGTTGAATTAGGCTGTATGAAGGGAATAATCCCTCGTGAAGAAGCGGCTTTAGGAATTGCAGACGGTTCAGTAAAAGATATTGCTATTATAACAAGAGTAAATAAGCCAGTTTGTTTTAAGGTTACAAAAATATTAAAGCAAACTGATAATTCATTTTTAGCAATGCTATCTCGCAGAGCGGCACAAGAGGATTGCAAAAAACACCTACTTTCATCTATAAAAGTTGGTGATATTGTAGATGCAAGAGTTACTCATTTGGAGCCGTTTGGGTGTTTTGCAGATATTGGATGTGGTATGATAGCCTTAATTAGCATTGATAATATTTCAGTTTCAAGAATTTCACACCCTCGGGACCGTTTTTCAACAGGGCAACTAATTAAAACTGTAGTAAAGGACATAGATTTTTCAACCGAGAGAATAAATTTATCTCATAAAGAACTACTTGGAACTTGGTCTGAAAATGCATCAAAATACAAAGCAGGTCAAACTGTTGCAGGTATTATTCGTTCTATTGAAGAGTATGGTATTTTTGTTGAGTTAACACCAAATCTCGCTGGTCTTGCAGAATATAAAGAGGGCTTAAAAGTTGGACAAAACACTGCTGTATACATAAAAAGTATTATTCCTGAAAAAATGAAAATAAAACTATCAATAATTGATGCTTTTGATAATGAATTTTCAATCGCAAAAAATAAGTATTATATTGCTTCAAATCATATATCACATTGGATTTATTCTCCACCGGAATCAGAAAAAATAATCGAAACAATTTTTGAAGAGTAAATTATAAGAAAAAAATATTATCCAGAACTGAATTTGTTCTGGATATCTTTTTAATAAAATCAAATTTATTTGGAGGAGTTATTATGCTAATTCCATTATTAGGACTTGCGGCTGATTTTATGTATTTAATTTTATTTATTGCAAGTTCAAATTCCTTTCCGCGACCATTGTCGCCAGAAGAAGAAAGGAAATATCTTTTGCTGTTTATAAATGGAGATAAAAATGCAAGAGCTATTCTTATTGAAAAAAACTTACGATTAGTTGCACATATTATAAAAAAATATTATTCCACATACAAAGAACAAGATGATTTAATTTCAATTGGAACTATTGGTCTTATTAAAGGAGTTGATTCTTTTAATATGTCTAAAGGTACTCGTCTTGCTACTTATGCCGCTCGCTGTATTGAAAATGAAATTCTAATGCACTTTAGAAATGCAAAAAAAACCGCTTCTGATGTTTCAATGAATGAGCCAATCGACACTGATAAAAATGGAAATACACTTACTTTGATGGATGTAATATCAAGTGAAGATACCATTTTAGAGGACATAGACACAAAAATGAAATTAGAAAGATTATCTAAACTAATAAGTATTATTCTTGATAAGAGAGAAGAAATGGTTATTATATATCGATATGGTTTGTGTGGTAATATTCCTTTAACTCAAAGAGAAACAGCAAAAAAACTTAACATTTCAAGGTCTTATGTTTCAAGAATAGAAAAAAAAGCACTTTCCACATTAAGAGATAGCTTAATTAAGGGGAAATAATTTTTGAAATCGAGTAGGAGGGAAAATTAAATAATTTTCCCGACCTCTCACACC
>CAZFQD010000236.1:0-1809 GCA_964520885.1 uncultured Oscillospiraceae bacterium
ATCCCAGCCAACTATACATCTTGCACCTAAAATCTTTGCCCTTTGCCCCATTACAAGCCCGCTCGGACCTAAACCTATTATTAAAATGTTCTTATCTTTAATATCCTCGGTAATAACCCTTGCAGCCGCTGCAACTAATTCAAATATTGGAGCAATGTTTTCATCAATATTTCGTGGCAATTTAGCCATTGCAACTTTACTTGGATTAACCGAAACATATTCAGCGAAAGCTCCTAAGCTAAACCACCATGTAACTAAATCCGAAACTTTAAACTCATTTACGTTTGCACCACAAGCAACAATCTCACCAAATGGCTCATGCCCAAAAACAAATGGAGGCTTATATAAGGGATGACCATTTAAAATTTCGGGGTCAGAACCATTGCATAAAGCAGAAGTTTTAATTTTAATTAAAACTTCATCGGCACTATATTTTGGAATATCAATTTGCATAAGCTCTAATACTCCGTTAGCTATAACAACCTGAGCTTTCATTTTACCTGTAAGGTAATCCTTCATTAATTCACCACATTTTAATTAATTATTAAATCCTCATTCTCTGCAAAATGCTTTAACATAACAATAGGGTCGCAATTTGATAAATTAGTTATTTTTATTCCTCTTTTAGCTGCATTCTCTGTAACAAAAAATTCATCATTCGTAAGTTGCCCATATCTAATTAATGCTGGAGTTTCAATGCCAAAATTTTCGCATTTTCCATAGCCTTGAAGCATAATGAAACCGTATGCAGCACTATCTTTAATTGTAACTGTTTCTCCGGGAAAAACAGTTAATCTCTTAGCACTAACCTTATCGCATTTATAGCATATCCATTCCTCAAAGTAACCTTGCGATACCATTTCTTTAGCTTCCTTAACAGGTTTTGGAGCCATAAATTTATTTTTATAAAAATTTGCATCTACATTTAAATCCCAATCAATAACATCAACAAGATAATCAAAATTACCTTTTTCTTCTTGAGGAGTATCCTTCCAAAGAAGTTCCTCTGGTACACAATGTCCGCCTAATAAAACAGATTGATACATAGCAAACACGTCAGAGGCAAATTGAGGCTCATAAGTGCAAAGGCTTCCAGGAGCATGAAGCAGTCCTGGCGGAACATCCCAGCCAGTGTCTAATGTAAGTTTGTAAGCTCGTGATAAATCTAATAATTTATTATCACCTTTTGAGAAGTTTTCAAGAGATTTTCTAACTTCTTCTTTCGTTACTCCTGTATTAATGCCAAAAAACGTAAAAGGATATTCCCCGCCATAATTATTTAACTGCGATGGGAAAAAATACATTTCAGGCTTGCCCTTTTGTGAAACTCTTGCAGCGAATTCATCATTATGATGAATATGATGAGGCAAAGGTCCTAAATTATCAAAAAACTTAGAATACATTGGCCAGCATTTATATTTATCCCAAAGTTTTTGCCCAATTATTTCCCCTTTTGCATATTCAATAGCATCTTTAAGCAATACCCGTTGCTTTCCATCTGTTGTAACAATATAGCTATATCCCTCGTCTTCGGCAGTTTTCGGACCATTTTCTGCATGAGTTGTAGATGATAACCATCTCTCATCAATTCCACCACGTTCAAGACCTAAAATATACATATCTTCAGGATGAAGCTTTATTCTATTACCCGGTCTACAAAATGAACGAGGCACCCAAGTAGGTGTTAATCTTAAAACACCGCCTCCCTCTTCTAAAGCCTTTTCAATAATATTTTTCATAACTTATCCCCTTTTTTAATATTTAATAATAAACATTTTATGAATATGCACTTTATTAACAGAAAAAGTT
>CAZFQD010000237.1:0-1765 GCA_964520885.1 uncultured Oscillospiraceae bacterium
ATATCTCAAATGAAGGCATAAGTATAATTGAAAACGCAGCCATCATAGGCTTACCTGTCCCTAAAAAATTAACCGATATTTTAGCACAAATAAAAAACAACAAAGGAGATGAATAACTATGGCAAAATATAGAACACTAACTCAAACCTATCAATTTGTAAAAGAGCAAGATACTGGAACAGCTATAACACCCAATGCTTTAAGGCGAATGGTTATAACTGGTGTTATTCCTTGCATTAAGGCAGGAAAGAAGTATTTAATTGACCTTGACAGTTTATTTGAACATCTAAAAACGATTAAGCCGGAAGAGGTTTTAAAGGGGTATGAAGCACCTATAAAAACAAAGTTTGACGGCCTAAAAAAGTTTAAGTAAATGAGTGAAATTTCCTTGCATTATGTAGGGTTTAGAGGTATCATACACCTGTAAAAAACAAGAAATTGGAGGCAAAATTATGGCATCTATTTTAGAGCGAAATGGCAAGTATTTTATAATGGTAAGCACAGGTTATGATAGCTCAGGAAAACAGCTTAGAAAAACTATGACTTACAAACCAGAAGAAGGTTTATCCCAAAAGCAAATTGAAAAAGAGCTACAGGAGCAGGTTATGCTTTTTGAAAGAAAAGTATTAAATGGTCAGATATTAAATGGCTCTGTAACCTTTATGGAGTTTACCGAACGGTGGATGAGGGATTATGCTTTAAAACAGCTCTCACCCAAAACAATAATTGGATATGAATATATGTTAAGGCGTATGTTACCAGAAATAGGAAACATACGCCTTGATAAATTAAAGCCCCATCATTTAATGGCGGTTTATGCGAATTTAGGACAAGATGTTAATCATAAGGGCTTGACCTTTATAGCTAAGGATGAATTATTAAAATATTTTGACAAGAAAAAATTAACAAGAGAAAGTACAGCTGATAAAACAGAACTTTGCACTAATACAATATATAATATGTTTAAAAAACAAGCTGTCGCAGAGCAAACTGCAAATAAGATATGCGGATATTTCAATATTGATTTTAACAAGCATTTTGAACCCTCTAAACCAATAATTGGCTTATCCAATAAGACTATAAAACATCATCATAGATTAGTATCGGCAATTCTTAATCAAGCAGTATATTGGCAAGTAATACCCGAGAATGTTGCAAAGCGAGTTATGCCGCCAAAGGTTGCACGAACAGAAGCTAAATATCTTGATGAAAAACAAACCGCAAAATTAATAGAATTACTAATAAATGAACCTCATCAATATAGAACAATGATATTACTCTTTATATACAGTGGGCTAAGGCGAGGAGAGCTTTGTGGCTTAGAATGGAAGGATATAGATTTTGAAAATAATATGATTACAGTTAGACGTTCAAGTCAATATGTTTCTGGTAAAGGTATATTTGAAAAGGAAACCAAAACCGAAACATCAGATAGAACAATAAAACTGCCAGCAGTTGCGTTTGAAGTGCTTAGAGAACATAAGCTATGGCAGTTAGAAGAAAGGTTAAAGGTTGGCAATGCTTGGGAGGAAAACGATAGATTATTTACGCAGTGGAATGGTATACCAATACATCCAGATACAATAACAGGTTGGTTTAGTGGATTTATAGCTAAAACAGACTTGCCTAAAATATCAATACATAGTTTAAGACATACAAATATAACCTTAATGATAGCGGCAGGAGTGCCACTTAGAACTGTATCTTATAGAGCAGGTCATGCACAAACAAGCACAACAGCGAATATTTACAGCCACGCACTGAG
>CAZFQD010000238.1:0-1740 GCA_964520885.1 uncultured Oscillospiraceae bacterium
AAAAACTATCATTATTGTATACGAAAGAGAAAATTGCATTTCAAAAGCAACGATACATAGAAGCTATAAAAGAATTTGAAAAAATATTTGGAGAGGGAAAAGACCTAAATATTTTTTCTGCACCCGGAAGAACCGAAATCGGAGGAAATCATACTGACCATAATCATGGTAGAGTTTTAGCCGCAAGTATAAATTTAGATGTTATAGCAATAGTTACACAAAATGATGATAATATTATTAGGTTAAAATCCAAAGGCTACGAAATGGACATTGTGGAGCTTTCCAACTTGCTTCCTTTTGATGATGAAATAGGAAAATCTCAGGCTTTAATTAGAGGAATATGTTCAAGGCTGAAAAGTGAAGGCTATAAATTAGGTGGTTTTGATGCATATACAACATCAAATGTATTAAAAGGCTCCGGACTTTCGTCATCAGCCGCCTTCGAGGTATTAGTTTCAAATATAATAAACATTATGTTTAATAATGGTGAAATTAATCCTATTATTATAGCACAAGCATCACAATATGCAGAGAATATTTACTTTGGTAAGCCAAGCGGATTAATGGACCAAATGGCTTGCTCAGTTGGTGGCTTTGTTGCAATAGATTTTTATGACCAAAATCAGCCTAAAATTGAAAAGGTAGAATTTGATTTCAATAAATATAATCATAGCCTTTGCATTGTTGATACCGGAGGAAATCATGCGGATTTAACCGACGAATATACAACTATTCGTTCAGAAATGGATAGTATTGCAAAGGCATTAGAAAAACCTTATATGCGTGAGGTAAATATAGCTGAATTTGAAGAAAACATACCAATGCTCAGAAAAAAATTAGGGGATAGAGCTGTATTAAGAGCTTTGCACTTCATTGGAGATAATGAAAGAGTGTTAAAGCAAACTATCGCATTAAAAGAAGAAAATTTTGACGAGTTCTTAAATTTAGTTACAAAATCAGGATATTCTTCATTTATGTATAATCAAAATGTTTTTGCAACAAAAAATACATTTGAACAGGGTGTTTCGTTAGCACTTGCTTTAACCGAAAGATTTTTAAAAGGCAAAGGTGCTTTTAGAGTTCATGGAGGAGGTTTTGCAGGAACAATTTTGACCTTTGTGCCTAATGAATTAACACAAAAATATAAAACTGAAATAGAAAAAGTTTTTGGACTTGGTTCTTGTCATATTTTATCAATAAGACCAATTGGTGGCACTAAGATAGTATAAAGGAGAGCAAAATATATGGCTGAATTAAGATATAATCCTCTCATAAAGGATTGGGTAATGATTGCATCACACAGGCAGGATAGACCACAAATGCCAAAGGATTGGTGCCCTTTTTGTCCTGGTTCTGGCAAGGTTCCAAAAAGCTATGATGTATATAAATACGATAATGATTTTCCTTCACTTTCAAATACTCCTCCCACCCCAGATGATGTAGCAAATGATTTTTTTAAGATTAAGGAATCCTATGGAAAATGTGAGGTTATTTTATTTTCTCCAGATCATAATGCAAGTTTAAGAGATTTATCAGTTTCGCACATATCAAAGATAGTTGATTTATGGGCAGAAAGATTTATTGAAATTTGCAAAGATGTAAAAATAAAGTATATTTTTATTTTTGAAAATCGTGGAGATGTTGTTGGAGTTACAATGCCTCATCCTCACGGTCAAATTTATGGTTTTCCATTCATCCCAAAGAAAATTGAACTTGAATTAGAGGCTTCGAAAGAATATT
>CAZFQD010000239.1:0-1738 GCA_964520885.1 uncultured Oscillospiraceae bacterium
TCAAGGGTTTGAGGGGAGTTTAATATGAAGAAAAAAAGACCATCATTTAAGTCCTATGAGCAACATCAATTATCACTATTTCCATTAAATTTAGAAGAAATGATACCACAAAAACATATGGTCAGAGTAATAGACAAAGCAATTGATGAAATGAATTGCGAAGTATTGTTTTCTCGTTATGAGGGTGGCGGAGCAAGTGCATATAATCCAATAATGATGTTAAAGGTAATTGTATATGCCTATATGGATAAGATATTCACAAGCAGAACGATATCAAAGGCAACAAGAGAAAACATTAATTTTTTATGGTTAACAGGAAATACTCAACTTGACCATATGACAATTAATCGTTTTCGCAGTGAAAGATTAAAAGGAATAATAGATAATATATTTACAGAAGTGTTAGAACTACTTGTGAAAGAAAAATATATAAAGCTTGAAAACTACTTTTTAGATGGGACTAAAATAGAAGCAAATGCAAGTAAATATAGTTGGGTATGGGGTAAAAATACAAGAAGATTTAAGCAAGCATTAAAGGGAAAGGTTAAAGCATTACTTGAAGATATAGAAATATTAGAGCAGGACGAAACAAAGGAATATGGCACCTCTGATTTACCCGAAATGGGCAATGGAAAAGAGATAAACAGCGAGGCAATCATAGAGGCGGTTAAGAAAATAGATGAAAAGTTAAAACAAGCTCCGAATGATAAAAAACTTAAAAAGGCAAAGAAACTAATAGAGGATGACTATCTTCCGAGAATGGAAAAGTATGAAGGACAAGAGGAAATATTAGAGGAACGCAAAAGTTATTCAAAAACAGATACCGACGCAACCTTTATGAGAATGAAAGAAGACCATATGAAGAACGGTCAATTAAAACCGGGCTACAATGTTCAAATAGGAACAGAAAACCAATTCATAACAGGATTTAGTATTCATCAAAAGCCGGGCGATACAACAACATTGAAGGAGCATTTAGAAAGAGCAAAGGTACAACACAAAGGAGCAATACCAAACAATGTAATAGCTGATGCAGCCTATGGCAGTGAAGAAAATTATGAATATCTATTAGCAGAGAATATTACAGCTTATGTAAAATACAATATCTTTCATAAAGAAGCAAGTAAAAAGTGGCAGGAAGATGTTACAAAGATTCAAAATTTCAGTTATGATGAAGAAGCCGATACCTATTATTGCCCAATGGAGCGACCATTTGTATTTATGTATGAAAAGAAAACCAAAAGTGATAATGGATACGAAAGTCTTGTTAGGGTTTATGAATGTTTAAATTGCAGTGGTTGTCCACATAGGGAAGGATGTGTAAAGGCTGAGGGCGAATTTGCCAATAGGAGAATATACATAAATCGCAGGCTGAATGAGTTGAAAACATTAGCAAGAGAACTTTTAACATCAGATGAGGGTTTGAAAATGCGTTCCTTACGACCTGTTGAGGTTGAAAGTGTCTTTGGTAATATCAAAGGCAATTTTGGCATACGCAGATTTCTTTTAAGAGGACTTCAAAAGGTAAATATTGAATGGGGATTAATCAGTATTGCTCATAATATGAGAAAAATGGCAATAGCAAGGGGATAATTCCTCTTGTTTTTTTGCTTTTTAGTCAAATTTAAAGTTAATTTTTTGAAAAATAAAATTATATTGAAAAATCTCACCTTCAAAATTGAAAGTGAGATTTTTTTGTTAATTTAGGGGCTTGAAAACTGTGCATTGTTACAGCCCC
>CAZFQD010000240.1:0-1731 GCA_964520885.1 uncultured Oscillospiraceae bacterium
CTTGTGCACAATATAATCCGGGGCCTCCATAACTCATAATCCAACGGTTTGAACCGGTCCAATCTACATTTGTTATATTGGGATTATATTTTCCTAATTGTGCGGTTGGTAAAAGATTAACTTTGGTAGCACCAAGCTCATTACCGTAAGCCTTACCGGTATCAACTTGGTCAAGATAATGATCAATACCCAATTGAAACAGAGCAAGTCGGGTAAACGAAGTATCCTTTAAAACATTAAATTGTGATGTAAAGTAAATTCTACTTACATCATCGGTCCGTCCCATATTTTGTTTTAAAAATACTTGTATAGCGTCATCTGCTGTAATCCAAGAATAAGTTACTTCCGATAAATTAGGTCCTATCTTTACAAAATCGGTTTTTACACTTTTGCCGAATTGCTGACCTTTGTCAGTAAAATATGTTAAGAAATTGCATCCTCCCGCACAATCGTCCAGCCCATATTTGAACCCATGATAACCTTTTAACATAAGTGGACGATTATCCATAAGCATTCCATTTGTCTCAATAGTTTCAGGTTCAGATGTCATTTGTTCCATATTTGTGCCAAGTGAAAGCTGTGTCCAAAGGTCATTGAATCCCCAACCTGCCAAGCACAATTGTGTATGAGAAACTGCATTCACACCTCCCCAAGTTGCATAGGCGATGGAATAATCATAGGAAACAGTGCTATTTGCAGACACTTCAACATAGGAAGTATATCTTCTCCACACACCGTCATATAATACAGAATTGCTAATTAGACATTTAAAATGGTAATTTTTTGTTACTTGAATATACTCACTGGTTGGAACGCCTTGACAGTTAAAACCATCGGTTGCCTCACGCATAATCGGTATTGAGCCGTTTTCTACACCGTTAGAACGACATGGGAAACCCTCGTGTCGCCAAAGAACTATTGGAACTTTTTGTGCGGTATTTGTGTTGTTCTTAATATTTACCATTACTCTGTCAAGCATTTGTCTATCGTCAAGACTAAAATAATCAGGTCTGGTTTTATTTAAACTTATCTCAAATATTCCTCGCTTAGCAACATATCGGACTTTATTGTTTATTTCTTTTGTTGTCTGCACTGTTGTTTTTTGTTGTGCCGTTACTGTTACTCCCCCTGTTTCCAAGGAAAAGAAACGGACAGCATCGGATACATTTGCATTATTTGAAGGAATGATAAATATATTAAAACCTTTTTTGTTACCATAAGGTTCTCTTAGCGGTTCTTCTGTTCCATACGGGGCATTAAAGTTTACAGGAAACCCTGCAAATGTAATGTCATTCCCACTAATGTTTATACTCGGTATCCCATCAGGTAGTAAAGGTGCCACAAAAGTAAAACCTTGTCCTGCTGAATTTGTTACACAAACTGCACGACTGCCCACAGTATTATTTAGCCATTTAATATTGGTATATCCCGAAGGCAATGTCCACTTAAATGACATTTGAACATTGCTTAAATCATCGGTAGGCATAAGCTCATATATTAGCGAAAAATAATCGTAAAAAACTTGAACTTCAAGATGTCCTTTTGCATCTATATCTTTACTGCCATTTGAAAGCGAAAAGTTAACAATATCAAATCTCTGAGTAAGGCGACCTACTTCTATATTGCGGTAATTATATGCACATGGACCCAAAATAGACATACCGTCATCAGCCACACTTGATTTATATACATCACTGCCCATTTTTGCGAAAAGTGCCAACGAGTGCGAAG
>CAZFQD010000241.1:0-1721 GCA_964520885.1 uncultured Oscillospiraceae bacterium
GTTTTGCCTATCACAAATTAAGTTTATTGTTTTTGGCTTGCCTTTACTAAATACAAACATATATTCAAAGCATTTATAATGCTATTTTGCATAAAAAATGATACATATTATCTTTTTTTATTAGTTCGCCATAGGCGAACAGTCTGAAATCATCAGTTATTTAAGATTTCAGATGCAAAATACATTGAACCACAATTGCAACAGCCCTCAAATATGAGGGCTGTATAGAAATGATGCATACATCATTTCTAATGTAATTTGGTATAACATCTAACTCTTTCAGGATATTGGCTACCGTTTTTCCCGAGTTTGACACTTGCAGGTAATTTTTTTTGAAAAAAGCCCTGAAAACCGCATAAAATGGTGATATTAGAAATTTTATTAATATTTTGTGGTACAAAACTTTTTCAATTTGTCTTGACTTTTAATGTCGCAATTGATAAAATAGTGGTGCAAATAGTAAAAAGGAAGTGCTGCTATGTTTATTAAAACTACAAAAGCTAATGGATTTGAATATATTAAGCTTGTTGAGTCATATCGTGATGAAAATAACATTACAAGACACAATGTTTTGTTCAATTTTGGCAGAGCCGATATGATTAAGAACAATAAGTCTTTCATCAATATGGTAAAAAGACTTTGTGAAATAGTCGAAATTGGAGTTAAAGAGGAAAATGCACCTACTTTTGAATGTAGTGAGGCAGAAATGAAAAGCTACGGTTATCTTGCATATTTGAAACTTTGGAAACAACTTGGAATAAGTAATTGTCTAAACACAATTCAAAGCAAAAGCAAAACCGAGTTTTCTCTTAACAGAACCGCATTTTTAATGGCAATGCAACATCTTTTATCCCCAAAAAGTAAGCTATCAACCTACGAACATCAAGAAAATTATTATGGCTTGGAAGAGGTTGATTTGCATCATTTGTATCGTTGCTTAGATAAAATAGGCTCTGCAAAGGAAACAATAGAGAGCGAGTTATTCTTTGAAAATTACACGAAATTAGGACAAAAAATTGATGTTGTGTTTTATGATGTTACAACCTTCGCATTTGAAAGCGTAATCGTTGATGAACTTAAAAACTTCGGATTTAGCAAGTCTTGCAAATTTAATGAGGTTCAGGTGGTAATGGGGCTATTGATTGATAGTAATGGACTACCTGTTGGTTACGAATTATTTAGTGGCAACACCTTTGATGGCAAGACAATGTTAAAAGCTCTTGAGAACATCAAAAAAAGATTTGGCATAAACAGGGTTGTAATTGTTGCGGATAGAGGGCTTAACAGTAAGGGAAATCTTAATCTAATCAAAAAGGCTGGATATGGATATATCGTTGCAAGCAAGATTAAAACAATGAATAGCGAAATGAAGGGCAAAATATTTGAAAATAGTGATTATACTATTGTTTCAGAGGAATTTAGATACAAGACTATTGAATATACCAATATTTTTACAGAAGGCAAAGAAAAGCACAGCTTGCAAGAAAATTTAATCGTTAGTTATTCTCAAAAAAGAGCCAATAAGGATAAAGCCGATAGAGAAAGATTGATTGATAAAGCTAACAAATTGCTTCTAAACCCTGAGTGTATAAAGGCTAATAACAAAAGAGGTGGCAAAAAGTATTTAAAGGAAACCGAAAAAACAAACAGCGAATTTAGTTTAGATGAAGCCTTAATATCAAAGGATAGCCAATTTGATGGCTATTATGGCATTCAAACAA
>CAZFQD010000242.1:0-1683 GCA_964520885.1 uncultured Oscillospiraceae bacterium
TAGTCAATTGCGAAACTCAAAAAACCTTGATTTTATGCGGTTTTTTAGTCTAAATATATAGAAAAATCCTCCAATTTGTGATATAATCAAATTGTAAAATAAAACCCAAAAAAAGGAGGATTTTCTAACATGAATAAATCTTATCAGCTTAAACTTTCAGATATTTACAACAATTGTAACAAGATACTTGAAGAGGACAAGCCGTCTTTTATCAAGCTTTTAGAGGATAATCTCGACATTTCGGAATATATCCCTGCTTCGTTTTACAAGAATTTCTACCAGCGTTTTGGCAGAACCCGTAAATATTCGCTTGAATCCTTTGTGTCTGCACTTGTGATACAGCTTGTGTTTTCAATACCTACTGTTAAACTGCTTCGACAATTTTTGGTGTATTCTAAGCCATTGCGTGAATTTTGTGGCTTTGATACCCTGCCCGACGAGGGCAAATTTAGCACCTTTAAAAAGGTTTTTGTCTCTGATTTAAAGGTCTTGTTTGAACATTTAGTTGAGATTACCGAGCCTATCTGCCAAAAACTTTCTTTTGAACTATCCTCTGCTTTAATCTTTGATACAACAGGCATTGAAGCCTATGTTACCGAAAACAACCCAAAATATCTTAACAAAATTATCAAACAACAAAAAACATTTGCTAAAAACAACCCTGCCTTTGACCCTTACAAGTCGGCTTATGCCAATATGCCAAAACATTCATCTGTATCAAAGGATATTAAGCATCTCTACATCAATGGTCATTTCTGCTATGTGTATAAATACGGTTTGCTTACCAATGGTTTAGGTATTGTCCGTCATATTTCACCGCTTGATGCAGACTTTAAAAGTGAACATCTCTCACCTGATGATGATAAATCTGTAGGCGATAACACTGCTCTTATACCCGTGCTTTCTGATTTTTTCTCCACTCACAGTTCTTTTAACTACAACACCTTTATTGGCGATAGTGCTTTTGACAGTGCCGATACCTACAAGGCTTTACTCGGTGATTTACATTTCAGCAAGGCGGTTATTCCTCTAAATGTTCGCAATCAAAAATATTCTGACCCTGATTTTGATGAGTTTGGTCATCCTGTTTGTCAAAGCACAAACTCACCTATGAGATACGAAGGTGTTGTTAATGGAAAAAACCGTCCTACAAGAGATAAATGGGTATGTCCTAAGTCTTTTACGGATACTAAAGGTAACCGTCATACCTCTTGCCATAACCCTTGCACCAATTCTTCCTGTGGCAGAATGTTCTATACCTATCCCGAAAAAGATTTGCGAATGTATCCCGGTATTGTTCGTAATACTGAAAAGTGGGATAATCTCTACAAAATCCGTCCCGTTGTGGAGCAAACTATTAACCAGTTCAAGGAGCATATGGGTATCGGAAACATCAAATCAAGAGACCAAAAAACCTTTAATGCTTCAATGTATATGGCTGGTATTACTCAGCTTTTGACTTTAATCATCGCCGACAAGCTTTGTCTTAAAAAGTTTAGAAGTCTAAAAAAATTAATTGCTTAAGTTTTCCACAATTTAATAACTTTTTAACACGGCTTTTTCATAAGGCTTGCTTTGTTGTGCCTTTTTTCCATTGTTTTTGCTGTTTTCTTTTGCTTTATGTGACTTTTGCTTTTCTCTTATTCTAAATTACCGCTTTCTATCACATTTCGCAATTACCTA
>CAZFQD010000243.1:0-1649 GCA_964520885.1 uncultured Oscillospiraceae bacterium
TTTGGCTGTCAAGGGTTTGTTTCAGAAGTTTTCATAAAAGTTTTTACACTATCTAGAAGTAGAGTTTAGGGTAAAAGACAAATAAAAATGTATTATGATTATTGAATTTTATTATATCATAGTCTATTCAATAATTCTACCCTTAATGTGTTGATATAATCAAAAAGGCAAGAGTAACCCCCTTGCCTTAACAAATTGCTTTATTAATTTTATTATATATTTGCCTTAGCAGTTTCAACCAATTCTGAAAATGCACCTTTATCATTAATAGCTAATTCAGAAAGTATTTTTCTATTTAGATTGATATTAGCCTTCTTTAAACCAAACATAAATCTTGAATAATTTAAGCCATTTGCCTTAGCACCAGCATTAATTCTTGTTATCCAAAGAGAACGAAAATTTCTCTTTTTCAACTTTCTTCCAACATAAGCATAAACAAGGGATTTCATAACTGCTTGATTAGCCATCTTAAAATGAGTGCTTTTTGCACCAAAATAACCCTTAGCTAATTTTAATATCTTTTTTCTTCTTTTTCTTGTCATCATTGCGCCTTTAACTCTTGCCATATATGGTAGCCTCCTTTATATCTTTAATATTTAAGCATAAGGTAATAATTTTTTTATAGTAATTGCGTCAGCCGCACAAGCATAGCCTGCTTTTCTTAGACCTCTCTTGAGTTTTGTGGATTTCTTTGTCAATATATGGCGTCTGCCAGCGTGTGACAATTTTACTTTTCCGTTTTTTGTAATCTTAAATCTTTTTTTTGCACCAGTGTGTGTTTTTATCTTAGGCATAGGGTTTTCTCCTCTCATTTACTAATAGAATATAATTAAACCGCAAATTCGGTATAATACAAATTACTTTACTACCTTAGGAGTAATAAATGCAGACATATTTCTGCCTTCCATTTTTGGAAGTTTTTCTACAGTTCCAAATTCCTCAACATAACTAATAAAACGCTCTAAAACATTAACACCAAATGAGGTACGAGCCATTTCTCTACCACGAAACTTAACAATAACCTTAACCTTATCTCCGCCTTTTAAAAACTTTATTGCGTGATTACCTTTTGTTTCAAAATCGTGAGTATCAATTTTCAAAGAAAGTTGAATTTCTTTAACAGCAACAATATGTTGATGTTTTTTTGCTTCCTTTTCCTTTTTTGCAAGCTCAAAGCAATACTTCCCAAAATCCATAATTTTGCATACCGGTGGAGTTGCCTTTGGAGCAATTTTGACAAGGTCAAGCCCTTTTTGGTTTGCCAAAACGAGTGCATCCTTAGACGACATAATTCCAAGTTGACTTCCATCAGTATCAACTATGCGAAGCTCCGCATCTCTAATATTCTCATTAAGCTGTAGTTTCTTTGCGTTAATATTAAGCACCTCCATAAAATTAAGATAAAATAAAAAGGTGAAACAAAACCGTTTCACCCGTAAGAACACAATAAAAGCACCAATAAGGTACCTATCGTATTTACCTTCGCCTTATTAATCAAGGCGGGGTGAGAACAACTTTTGTTCTTCTTTATTGTAATGGTATATTAGCACAATAATTTTAATTTGTCAAGCATTTTTTGTTTTGCTGTTTTTGCCATTAAATTGCAATATAAAATGCCCAACTTTTTAAAATATTTTTTATGTTAAGCA
>CAZFQD010000244.1:0-1610 GCA_964520885.1 uncultured Oscillospiraceae bacterium
TCCTCACGAAAGCCTGATTTTTTCTGTTAATTTAGGGGCTTGAAAACTGTGCATTGTTACAAGTCCCTTTTCAGGCTGTTGACAAACGCACATAACCGCCACGACATATTTGTGAACTAAGTTTTTTAACTCAAGAGCAAAGCATACTAATACTATATTTTTGTGCCATTGACACTGTGCCACTTTTAGTGGCACATAGAAAACATTTTCTGCGTTTCCTATAAATAATTAGTATAACAATTATAGTTGTTGAAAAACAGCACAGGAGTGCCGTTTTTGTGGCTTTTGACCAAATCAAACTCTATCGTATATTTATACAACGACAAATTTATTTTGGTCAAATTCTGCACATTTCTCAACAGCCACCCAGATTGAAACTTTGTCTTCAATCTGAAAAATTTCACCTTCAAAAAAATGAAAGTGAGATTTTTTTTGATGTTTTGGGGCTTGAAAACTGTTCATTGTTACAGTCCCTTTTTACGCTTTGTCGTTTTTGAGGTTTGTTTGTAATAAAATATTTATATATGTTACATAATTAGTTATTATGCTGAGATATATTCCACATTTTGAATTATTTAATATATAATATTACTACAATCTATAAAGTTTGTTATCGTTTGTAAATAAATTATATTTTTTTTGTCTAATTTTGTTTAAAGGCAAAATCATAAGGAGGTGAATTTTTTACATTATTATATGTTTTTTGAAATTTGCAAAAAGATAACGAACTTTAAAGAAAAAAAAATTAGGAGGAAAGTGTATTATGTTTAAGAAAAAGGTTTTTTCAAAAAGAGCGATTGCATTTATAATGGCTATTATTCTATTGTTTAGCACTGTTAGTTTTGGTGTTCTTGCTTTGCCAACTGATTATGATGAAACAAAGCTAACTATCAAAAACGATGGAAGTGGAACAAGCTACACCAGTGAATACTCAAAGGTCTATGAATACGGCGAATTGGAGTTAACAATATTACATTCATATGCAGTCACAAGAAATCTCAAATTTGTATGTGATCCATTAACAGCTGATAACTATTCTTATGTTGCATTTCACATTATAACAGAACAAGAGCTCGTATTAAGCGATTTTTTAACCCATTACAATGAGGATGTTGTATTTGAAATAGGTGCAGCAGATGCAACACTATATGCAGATAACGGGGATGTAACTATCACAAGGACAATCCCTGCTTATTATACTGGTTGGGTAGTTATAGCTCGTACAGATTTGAATTTGATTGAAGATGGCTTATCCCCAGCACAGATTGCCTATTGGGCACCACTACAATGCTATTACACCTATTATATTGAGCCACAATTCAATACTGCATTGGATACAGATAAAGAAATATACATTAATGATGTCGGCTTTATTAATGACTTAGAAGGTTTTGAAAATGGATATGCTAATGTTGACTATGATTATGATTTAACAAAGCTAACTATCAAAAACGATGGAAGTGGAACATGCTACACCTATGATTACTCAAAGAACTTTGCAAACGATGAATTGGAGTTAACTGTATTATATGCATGGGCATACACAAGACTTCTCAAATTTGTATGTGATCCATGTACATCTGATAACTATTCTTATGTTGCATTTCATA
>CAZFQD010000245.1:0-1575 GCA_964520885.1 uncultured Oscillospiraceae bacterium
GAAAAGCTAACACTTTTTCTATATCGTTCAACTTCCCAATTATTGATAGCTAAAACAAGGGGTTTGGGCATCTCCTTGCTACCTCCAAAACTTTTTGCATAACAATTTACTTTAATTGCATCCAAAAATACCTTTGAAGCTATATCGGCTTCTTTTTTTGTGTTTCCACAAGCAAAGTAACCTAAATTTTTAACACCAATAATTTTTGGCTTTTTAGAATTTAGCGTTTCATATTCCTTTATTTTGCATTCAAGCTCACTGTATATTTCTTCAATACTTCCACTTTCTATAAACAAAGTTTTATCGTTACAATAAACCATATGGTCAGGTGTAAAGGCAGGAGAGACCTTATAAAATTCATTTACTGAGGAAACAACTTTCATCACCTCGTTATTCGTGCAAAAAAACACAGTTCCTAAACTTTCACTACTAAGCAAACACCGTATAGCAGGGGCTATTAAAACTGCAAGTTCTCTATTAAACTCAATCTTTGATAAATTCGGTTCTGATATAATTACTCTTTTTAATTTTTCATTTATTTCAACTACTAATTCATCTATTTCAATTAAATTATTTCCTCCAATAAACACACCGTGATTTTCTAAAAATATTAACTTTGGAGGCTCTCCGTTTGCTTTATTATATTCATTGATTAAATTTTTTACTGTAAGTGCCAAAATGTATCCCGGCATAATTGGTTCTATCCAAATACCTTTGCTAAATAACTTAGAAAATATAGCCTTTCCATCTTTTCCGCAGGTCATACCATTAACCATTGATGGGTGAATATGTAAAACAAATTTAAAAGGCATTGCTAAATGTAGCACAGCTTCAACGCTTGGCCTTTTATGTTGTTCACCTGCACATCTTGCACTCAACATATCTGCCAAAACTTGTGCCTCTCTCTGCTCATCATTAGAAGAATATACTTTTGAAAAAATTTGATTTAAAGCAGACTTTTCCATTTTAACAAAGCCGTCCTCAGTAATATTTGCTAAGGATACACCGGAACTCTTAACATAAATATATTTTTCGTCCTTAAATGAAGTGTTGCCTCCACCTGCTAAAACATATTCGGAGTTAGCACCATATTTGTTGGACATTTCTTTTAATTCTTTTAAACTCATTATCTGATTTCCTTTCGTATTACCTCTTACTTAAAATATCTTTTTCGTACACTTTAATATCACTAATCCAACCATCTCTAATCGGCACCCCTTGTGTTAGACAATAGTAATCAAAAACAGCATTAAACGGATAGGTCTTTAGCTCTTCACTAAGAGCTAATCTTGCAGAATAATCTGTGCTTATTTCTATTTCCTTTAACTTTTCAACCGGCTCTAACAGTGCCGACAACAATGCCTTTTGTGCATTTCTTGTTCCAACAACCCAAGCTAAAATTCTATTAATTGAAGCATCAAAATAATCAAGTGCAATATTAACTCTATCAAAAACATTGTTTCTAACAATTTCACGCATAATTGCATTTAACTCGTCATCAAACATAACTACATGGTCACTATCCCATCTAACTGGACGACTAATATGTAGCAAAAGTTCATCAACAAATAATAA
>CAZFQD010000246.1:0-1574 GCA_964520885.1 uncultured Oscillospiraceae bacterium
GGACTGGTTCGCAATGACATGCCGACACTTTGCTGACTTAACTTAATAGGCTAAATTAAAAATAAAGCTGTTTTTTAAAATAAAAAGATGTATAATAAAGTTGAAAAATGTAACTTGAAGATTAATTTTGTGGTTTTTGAGAGAGGCGAGAAAACATGGTTGGCAAAAAAAATGCATTAACTTTATTTATTTGTGCATGTATTGCTTTATCTGGTTGTACAAATCAGGTTAATTCAAGTTTATCGTCTCCCACTGGCTCTTCTTCAGAGACTTCTTTCGCCGTTGCAACCTCAAGCATGTCTTCTATTTTGCGAAGCTTTTTAGTAACATCTATTTCATCTTCAATTGCCCCAAGTACCTCTTCGTCGGTTGTTACTTCAAACTTTAATGTATCATCAGAGATTATTAAAACCTTTGCACCATTAGATTTACAGTTACTCATGGCAATTGAAGATGAAAAGACCAGCTGGGGATCTGGATATGGTAAAAACGGCGGACAGCCGTCTATATATGCTTCAACGCTTGTGTTGTTTAAAAAATATAACGCTTGGTGTTTTGGGTCAAAGGAAAGCAACAAGATATATTTAACCTTTGACGAGGGCTATGAAAATGGATATACTTCTTCTATTCTGGACACGCTTAAAGAGAAAAATGCAAAAGCGGTGTTTTTTGTAACAAAGCCTTATGTGGACAGCAACCTAGAACTTGTTGCGAGAATGATAGTTGAGGGGCACATTGTGGGAAACCACAGTTGCAAACATCAGTCGTTCCCGACAATTTCAGTTGAGCAAATGCAAAGCGAAATAAAAGGCCTTCATTTGCTTGTAAGAGAGAAATTTGGTTATGAAATGCAACTTTTTCGTTATCCTATGGGCGAATACAGCGAAAGGTCGCTTGCGGTTGTAAATGAAATGGGATATACGACCTTGTTTTGGAGTTTTGCATATCTTGATTATGATGTGAATAACCAAAAGGGTGCTGATTATGCTTATGACATGGCCACAAAATATGCCCACAATGGTGCAATATATTTGTTGCATGCGGTATCACAGGACAATGCAGTGGCCTTGGGCAGAATTATTGATACACTACGCAACAAAGGGTACGAACTTTCACTGTTTGATCTAAAATACTAACGATAATATGCAAGTAATAAATCCACTACAAGACCATAAGTTTTAACCCCCTGTGGTTGGTTATTGCCCTTAAGATAGTTGTTATTTATTTCATTTAAAACTTTATCTAAAAAATTTTCTTGATATTTTTCCCAATATTTTTGTTCAAAGGCTATATCAGAATTCATCTTATTAGAATATTTTCCTCGCAACTCAGTAAATTTTTCCACGCTGTTATTAGACAATTCATTCATACTATAATCAAGAGCTAATGGTTATTGGGGACGGGTTATTGGGGACGGACGGGTTATTGGGGACGTGCCACATTTTGCACATTTTCATTATATAAACCTTTTATATACGCTCTTGAAATAATCCCCCTTGAGATTCCGGTAACTCTTTCAATCTGACCTATTATATGTATATGGGGACGGCAGACCAATATCATAAAGCTAAGCT
>CAZFQD010000247.1:0-1565 GCA_964520885.1 uncultured Oscillospiraceae bacterium
TTTTGAGGCTGTGTTTTCACACAGCCTCTTCGTATAATCATATTTATTTCTTTGGTAGAAGTATGACTACCTGCCAATTCTAATCATATTATAATGTTTTTACGTATTGGCTAGGATAGCAACCAACCTTTTTAAAAAATTGTGATGAAAAATGATTAACATCATTATACCCTAAGTAAACAGCAATTTGTGTTGCAGTAAAGTTCGAAAACAGCAACAGGTTTTTTGCTTTTTTTATTTTTGCATTTAAAATATAGCTATATGGAGTATCTCCAACCGTCTTCTTGAACAATCTTATGAAATGATTTTTAGAATATCCCATATGCTTGCAAATGTCATCAAGCTTATACCTTGCTTGTGGACTGTTTTCAATTTCAACGCAGAATTTTCTTATTGGATCATTTTCATCACTCTGGTTTTTACAACATGTAAACAACTGATAAAAAATAGGTGTTGCCCACATATCCATAACTATTTCATTTTCATTATATTTTATAATTTCATTAAACAGCTTGCAATTCAGATCAAAAGTTGACAAATGATTAACCTTTAATATTTGATTGCTTTTTAACATTTGTTGAAGTTGTTGCTCTTTATCACAACGAAAATAAATAGTATATAGTCCTGCTTGTTTCTTTGGGTCGTGGGTGCAATAGTGATTTTTTGACAGGTCAAAAATAAAACTATCCCCCGTAGTTAAATTATACTCTTCCCCTTCTACTACAATTTTAACCCCATTTGCATACACATACCACAGATGAAAACCTGTCCAGTGATTGTTATCGGATTCCCAACTCCAATCTACTGAATTTAACTCTTTTACTGCCCAAATAATTTTGATTTCATAATCTAGTACTTTCATGGTGATATTTTACCACAAAAAGATTATTTATTCAATATATTTTTCTTTTCTTTGTGATATACTTTACTCAAAAAGCAGGAGGGTGTTTATGAATAGTAGTGTAAAAGTAACTAAAATTGATAAAAATATTTTTAAGGTTGCACGTTTTGAAAACAATGCAAAGGAAAGAAATAGCCTTATTGTCAATATAACAAACGATACATTTGTTGACAATAATGTCTGCTATTGCGTCAATAATGAAGATAACGGCTGTCTTGACTTCTATGCTAATAATAAATTAATAATTTCGGAGAAAGTATCTAATTTCACACAAAGCTTTGCAATAAAAGATTCTGATGGAATTTACGGTTTAGGTATCCATCAAAACAAGTCCCTAAATCATCGCAACAGCACTTTAAGTATGATACAATCTAACGGTAAAATTACTGCTATTCCTTTTTTAACTTCAACTGGCGGATATGCAATTTTAATCGATAACTACTCATTTATGAGCATTGGTATTGATAAACCGTGCAGTATCGACATCACTGAGGATTTCAAAAGAGAACTTCAAATTAAAGATACCATAAACATATATGCACAAGACGATGAATGTTTTGTATATTATATTATTTTAGCAAATACCATCGACAGCCAAATAAAAGCATATAGAAAACTAACTGGAAAAGCACCGATGTTTCCAAAATGGGCATATGGCTTTTTC
>CAZFQD010000248.1:0-1564 GCA_964520885.1 uncultured Oscillospiraceae bacterium
TTGGCTGTCAAGGGTTTGTTTCAGAAGTTTTCATAAAAGTTTTTACACTATCTTATTCTATTTGCTACTATTCTTCCAATAAATCAAGAGCTGTTTGAGTATCGGTTACCAAAACATTTATAAAACCATTATTTAGACAAGATAATATTGCATTTTTCTTGTCTTGACCACATGCAATAGCAATTGTTTTAGGAGTCTTTTTCAGTTGATTTATATTAGCCGCGATCAAACTGTCATTTAATATTGTGGTAACGGTATTCCCATTAATATCCATATAATTACAACAAACATCTGCAACAATGCCAAGTTCACTAAAATTAACTGTGTGCTGACTTAAGAATTCTTTAATTTTCCCCGCCATCTTTGTTTTTAAGGCTCCAATGCCAATTACAGCAATGTCCATTTTATCCCATACATCACAGATGTTAGATATCTTACTATCACTTTTAATAGCCTCACATACACTTTTTGAGTCAACAATAGCCGGTGCGTATAATTTGTAATGATTACAACCTAACTTTTCACCCGCCTGTTGAACAATACTGTTTAAATTATATATTTCATCATTTTCATCAATTCCACCAATAATCGGGACGATTGTTGCATTTTTATTGCTTGTATATGCGAGTGTATTTATCATTTCATAAACTGAATTTCCCCAACCTAATCCCACAATATCTTTATCTTTAATTATCTCCATTAAATACTTTGATGCTTCATTACAAATAGATTTGATATTATCGTATGGAGAACTGTAATTCTTATTTACTATAATAGCTTTATCCAATCTTTTTTCTGTCGCTAATTTATTTTCTAATTCCTTTATGTTAATTGGTGATTTATCTATTATTATTTTAACAATATTCCTTTTTTTAGCCACTTGCATCATCCTCGTAATTGCACTTCTGCTAAGATGAGTTTCTTTTGCAATTTCCATATGGGTATAATCTTCATAATAATATAGTTCAGCCGCCTTTATTAATTGCTCATTTGTATATGCCATATAATTCTCCCCTTTTTTTACCAAAACGCACAATTGTTCGCTTTTATTTGTCTGAAAAGTAAAGATTTGTTCACTTCTGCTTTTATTATATATTAAGTATATATATTTGTCAATGCTATTTATTCGTCATTATAGATGAAAAAAAAATATGTATATGTATAATTTGACGAAAATTATATTAAAGCTTTTAAAAAGCTTACGGGAACAACTCCATTAAATTATCGGCTTTATTGGATATAGTGTGCTGTTGGTTCTGTTGCAAAAACTTTTTCCAACTAACAAAACCACAAAACTATATCTTTGATCCCAATATTTTATTAGGCACCAAAAAAAACTGATTAATCAATATAACTTCTTTGGTTACATTTGATGTGACAGTTTGACCTTTATGTATTATTTGCAGATAAATTACACATAATTTTAAATAGAATGTTAGATTAGACTATTTATATAAACCCTGCTCTAAAAATGAGTTTACACAATTCCAGTAGTTTTCCTCTGATAAACCAATTTCATTAAATGTTTCAAATGCTTTTGTTTTAAAATCATCTGCATCTTGTT
>CAZFQD010000249.1:0-1559 GCA_964520885.1 uncultured Oscillospiraceae bacterium
TAGATAAATGACAACTTTGTGCTGTTAAAATTCCATAAAGCATTTGAGAAGCAAATGCGCCGCAAAGTTCATTATGTTATTAAACCAGACCACTTATGGTGCTAACTTTTCATCAAATACTATATCTGCTATTCGGTCTAATACAAAGCTCTCAATATATTCTCTTCTAATATCGCTATTCCCGCAAATACGGCTTGATTGGCGGTCTCTTTTATTACATTTATAAGTTACATATAGTGTTTTATTTCTTCCCGAGAACTTTCTTGCCCCACAATATGCAGAGCCACACTCACCACACTCTATTTTCCCAGATAACAAATATGTTTCTTTCGCAGTGGTACTTGACCAGGGCTTTTTACGAGATTTCAGTATATTTTGCACTGCATCAAAATCCTCTGCACTAATTATAGAAGGAACACCACCCTCAATTCGTACAATTTCTTCATCAGACTTAAATAAATGGCTGTTTCTTCTGCCTTCTACATCCTTTGCACTTGATTTGTTAAAGGTATATACTCCCTTGTATTTCTCATTTGCTAAAATCATATTTATTGAATTCTTGCCAAACGGTTTATGCATTTTTGTTTTATATCCTAACAGATTGAGTTCCTTTATTATGCCACCATATCCAACGCCTTCAAGTATCCTACTGAATATTAGTTTTACCCCCTCAACCTCTGTTTCTTCTTTTTCCCAAAGCATAGTTTCGTGATTTACCTTATACCCAAATGCAGGTCTACCTCCTGTATGCATACATTTTAAAGCATTCTCACGCATACCTTTTTTTACTTCTCTTGATAAGTTCTTAGAATAATATTCAGCCATACCCTCAAGAACGCTTTCCATAATAACACTTTCAGGACTGTCATCAAGGTTTTCAAGTACTGAGCATAATCGAACTTTGTTTTTTCTAAGCTCTCTTTTATAAAAAGCACTATCATACCTATCACGAGAAAAGCGGTCGAGTTTATGGACTATAATCACATCAAACTCACCGCTTTTACTATCGCATATCATTTTTAAGAATTGCTCTCTTTTATCATTTGTTCCTGTAAGTGCTGCATCCTCATATGTTCCAGTCAATAAATAGTTTTTGCGTTCGCAGTATTCCCTAATAGCACGAACTTGAGCATCAAGGCTCTCTTGCCTTTGATTGTCGCTGGAATAGCGAGCATAGCCAACTGCTTTAATTATCCTTTGCATTTATAACATCTCCTCTCAATATTCGGTCAAGAATAGCCATTAAAAGTTTTTCTTCTGGCATTTCAAAACTCTCATTAGTTCTTTGAATTTCAAAAGGTGCATCTGTCCTATTAATGTCTTCTCGTTTGATGGTTATCTTTACTGTGTGCAGTTTCATTTGAACATCTCCTCAAAATGAAACCCCACCAAATAAAGACTTTTGGTAGGGTCATTATAGCTCTAATTCGTAGTAATAGCAAGGGCTTAGTCGCTTTTTTCTTTACTTATTTGTGCTAAAATATCGGTCAATTTCTTAGGCACTGGTAAGCCTATGATGGCTGCGTTTTCAATTATACTTATGCCTTCATTTGAGATAT
>CAZFQD010000250.1:0-1555 GCA_964520885.1 uncultured Oscillospiraceae bacterium
TGCGGTTACAGTTAAATCCCCCACCGACACTGTTTTATCAAATATTATTAGTTCAAATTGGAGTCTTCCCAACTTAAAAAGCTTCATTTCCAAATGGCGTGTAAGCCATTCATATTCATTAATTCCCCATATGCCAAAGGTTCTTTTGCAATTATCAGCCCAAACTGCTATATCGCTCATTGTATCAAAATAGACCTTATCCTCAATCCCTTTTTTTACATATTCATCATAGATATTTCTTGCAAGCTCAATATAGAGGTATAAAAACAGCGGTTTGGAACCCGCTCCTTGACTTTTAACTGTTTCAAAAAAGACTGCCTTGTTCTCATAAAACAGCTGTTTCAGAGTCAACGGAACCTTTTGCTGTAACCACTCAATACTCTTTATCGCATCCTCGTTTAAATGAATTCCCTGTGTAAATTTCTCAAAGCTAATCAAGAGCCAACAGCCTCCTTGCATTTCCATTATAAATCTTTTCTAAAACGATATCGTCTAAGCCCACACCGTAAATTTTCCATCTGCCCTGTGCCGGAATTTCAAAAGTATCATAGTCAAAATACTCATCAAAAGTTTCAAAAAAGCGATAGTAAATGGGATACATAAAATCTTTTTTTGGAAAAAAATCTGTGCCAAATAAAATACGTTCCTGATACTTTGTTAAGAATTTTCTTGCCGTATATGGTTGTCTGCCTAACTCTGAAATACGTTCGGTGGTATCTATCATCATATTGGGATAATTGTCTAACATTCTGCCTACCTCGCCCAAATTTTCGGCATAGGAACCTATATGTGCCACAATAAAGGTGGTTTTTGGATTATCCTTTATCATATTTTCCTGCATTTGTATAAGCTCTTGGAATGTAAAACGCCCTTCGCCGTAAAAACTCCATTCGGGATGAACACCCAACTCTTCTATGCGTTCGTTTTCATTAGTAATAGGCTTAAAGAACGCCACTGGGTCACCAATGTGAATAGTAATAGGCAAATTGAATTCGGCAGCTACTTGCCAAATGGACTTTAACCTTTCGTCATCCAATCTCAAATAATAGCCTTTTTCGTCCTTGATATTAAGACTGAGGTTCTTCCAGAATTTAAGCCCCTTAATGCCACTTCCAGCATAACTTTTAATAGTTTGATAGACATAGGTTTCAAAATCGCTATCAAAGATTTTTCTTGTGTCAAGAGATGCAAAGGTAATGATAAAATCCTCATAGCCGGCAATTTTTCTTTGAAAGCGTTCTAATTCCTTACCGAATATTAAATCAGGGGATATACATTTCATCAGTCCATAGCTTTTTAATTTTTCCACAATTTCGCCTGTTTCATATTTGCTTTCATAATCGTTCCCAATTGCCATTGGTCCAAAATGCAAATGACAGTCTATCACAGAAAATTTAGGTTTTGTGATGTTGGTTTGTGGAACAATCAGCTCACTTTTTGGCTTGAAATCTGACAATAAAATAGAAATACCCCCTAAAAAATTTCATTCTCAACAATTGCACATTTCCAACTTCATTTTTAATCTTCATGTCAAAATTCTCCTATTATTTTATTC
>CAZFQD010000251.1:0-1546 GCA_964520885.1 uncultured Oscillospiraceae bacterium
GTAAAATATTATGCTTAAAAAATATGTGTACATCTGCAAATAATGATAGCGAATGTGCAGGAATTATTACATGGATGCACACCTTTTCACCTTCAAAAATGTGGCTTGGTTTCAAGGTTGGGGCAATAAACATAAAAAGAGTGGTAAAATATTTCCCTTTTTTTCAAAACAAAAAAACCACTACAAGTCTAAACTCTAAGGTTCTATGCTTCGCAGTAGGTGGAAATGTATTTCGTTTTATTCTCGTGCATTCTTTGCTTATCATATGTATGAACGGCAATAAATGTACGGAATTTCATTATCAAATATTATTCTTAAAAAATGGCTTGCTCGAAATCTAATTCTCTGCAAACCATCTTTTATATTTAATTCTTTGTATTGATTTTTTACTTATACCGAAACATAGATTAGAAACTGATTTCGCAGTTTCTCTTACAAAATACCGAGGTTCTGTTGCTACTTATCCAGATAAACTGAATTAAACAAGTTGGTAAAAGTTCAATCTCAGTAACCACAAGTGAGCCAAGTAACTAATCTCTGTTCATCACAGTGATGCGTGTAATAAAATTTCCTTGAGCAAATATTAAAAAACATCGTATTAGAATTGTTTTATGCTAAATATATTTGCACGAATGTGCATTTTATTATAAATTCTATTTCAGCATTGCTTGTCCGCCTGTAACAGGAATAGCCTGTCCGGTTTCGTATTCTTGCTCAACTACATAAAAAATTGCTTTTGAAACATCGTTCACTAAGCACCCTCTATTTAAAGGAACTTTACTTTCATAAAATTTCTTTACATCCTCTATTGTTTTTGCACCTGAAACCTTATTAGCGTTCAGATACTGAACAAAAAGTCCTTTTTCGGGGTCTGTCCATAACGGACCGTCAAGAAAATTGCCGGGGCAAATGGAATTTACCTTTATTTTAAATTCAGCAAGTTCCAATGCAAAACTTTGAGTAAGACCTATCCCACCAAACTTAGAACCTGCATAGGCATAGTTTTTATTGCTACCTGTTAAGCCGGATTTTGAATTAATTTGAATAATATCCGAAAAAATATTGGGCTTAAAACGATGCTGAATTTTCATTATTTTAGAAGCATATTTAGCACAAAGAAAATATGCGGTATAGTTTATTTTTGTTACCAACTCAAAATCATTGACATTCATTTCATCTAAGTTTCCTGCTCTGACTATGCCTGCGTTGTTAACCAATATATCTAAACCGCCATAATTTAAAACTGTTTCATAAATCATATTTTTAATGCTTTCTTGCTCGCCAACATTTACCTTAACACCTAAGGCTGTATAATCTCCAAACTTTTGGTTTATCTCATTTGCTAAAGCATAAGCCCCTTCATCATTAAGGTCGGCAATAACTACATAAGCACCTTCATCAGCCATATCTTGTGCAATTCCTTTGCCAAAGCCTTGTGCACTGCCGGTAACAATGGATATTTTGCCCGCAAGTCTTTTGAAACCATTTGATGAAAAGCTAACACTTTTTCTATATCGTTCAACTTCCCAATTATTGATAGCTAAAA
>CAZFQD010000252.1:0-1539 GCA_964520885.1 uncultured Oscillospiraceae bacterium
ATTATATTATTAATTTGTCAACTTACTAAGTATAAAAATGTCCAAAAATTAAATAATACCAATTAAATTTAAAGCTATTTAAATAACTTTAAGAATCAATTGGTGAAAAATTCTTATATTTTGAAAATTATATATTACTTATTATCTCCTCTATATTCTCTAATTGTTTCAACCATATTCAAATAGCCTTCTACTGGAACATAGTCTGGTATTGAGTTTTCAGAACCAAAGGCAACGCCACCATGCCCAACACACTTGTTTACAACATCTAAAATATACTCTTTCATTTCTAATTTATTTAATCTACAAACCGCATCTGTATCTATACCACCAAAATTGCCTATTTTGTCCCCGTATTTTTCTACCCAAACAGGAAACTTCGCTATTTGGTATTCATTTGAGTGTTTTGCATCAATTTTCGCAATGTTAATAATATCATCCATAACATCAAAAATGCATCCATAGGAACGCAAAAGAAAAGGTTTGTTATACGAATGAACAATTTGAACTGTTTTTTTATATTGAGGAATACACCGCTCCTGACTTAACTCCAAATGTGCCAAACGAGGTTTGAGTGAAAGTGAAAAATGCCGAATTTGATACATATTTGAAAAGTAGTCGAAACACTTATTTTATGTGGGTTTTGGAGAGTTAAAGCTAAATTGCCGATAAAAAAAGAGAACCTTTTGTAAAGTTCTCTTTAATACTGTTATTTTGTTAATTTAAATGAAAGCTATTTTCAAGTGCTCGTTCTACAAATTGATTTAGAGATATCCCATTCGATAATGCAGTTATCGCAGCTCTCTTGTGTATTTCAGGTGATACTCTAACATTAAAGCTACCTTTATAATATTTCGCAGGTTCTTTGCTCAGTCTTTGACACATATCAAGATAATCATCAACAGCATCAAAAAAGGCTTGCTTTAATTCACTTGTATTTGCACCTTCAAAGCTTACACTATCAGCTATTCCCTCAATAGTTCCAAAAAAAATTTCATCGTCACTATCATATTCTACTTTAGCAAAATAGCCTTTGTATTCCATTAAATTTTTCACTAAATATCACCTATTCCTTTTAAAAATTCTATAATTTCTTTTATTTGATAAGCCTTTAATTCGTTTTTCGGATGCGGCTTGTGTAATCTTAATATTAATTGTTTTTGCGAGTGGTAAAATGCAACTCTTGAGCCTGAAGACTTTCCTTTGTTGTCTTCTTCAAAGCCAAAAGTAAACATTATTTTTTTTAGTTCTGCATAGGTAAAGTCTTTGGGTTGTGATAAAAGTCTTTTTAAAAGCTTTTCGTTTTTACCCATTATTATTGTATGCTCCATTCTTGCTTTTTGCAACTACTTTTCAGTTACATTATAATCTTATTATATTCTATTGTCAAGATATTATACGAAAATAATTAATATTTAAGTTTCCCCATTTTTTATTTTTTTCATACTATCCCAAAGCCCTTATCTTTAAACAGGCACAATTGCATAAATTTTGGTATGTCATATATTCTTTTTGATAACTCAATTAATTCTAAAACAA
>CAZFQD010000253.1:0-1537 GCA_964520885.1 uncultured Oscillospiraceae bacterium
TTGGCTGTCAAGGGTTTGTTTCAGAAGTTTTCATAAAAGTTTTTACACTATCTTAGTGTATTTTATAATTATATTTTATCGTATTTATTAGATAAAAGCAACAAAAGTAATGATATTTTATAAAAAATTATAACAATCTTTTTTCTAATTGTTCTTTTTCTTTTTCATAGCCTTGTTTTCCAAGTAGGGCAAACATATTTTTCTTATAGGCTTCAACTCCGGGTTGATTAAATGGATTAACCTCTAAAATATAACCCGAAATAGCACAAGCCTTTTCAAAAAAGTAAACCAAATAGCCGAAATTATATTCATCACACTTTTCAATCTCTAAAACAATATTAGGAACACCTCCATCATTATGAGCTAATACTGTGCCTTGAAAGGCTTTTTTATTGACAAATTGGAGAGATTTATCGGTTAAAAAATTAAGCCCATCGGCATTATCAATGTCTTCAATAATATCCATTTGATATTTGGGATTATTAACCCAAAGAACAGTTTCAAAAAGGTTGCGAAGCCCATCTTGAATATATTGTCCTAAACTATGCAAATCAGTTGAAAAGGAAACGGAAGAAGGAAAAATGCCTTTATTGTCTTTGCCTTCACTCTCTCCGAAAAGTTGTTTCCACCATTCTGAAAAACTATTTAAACAAGGCTCATAATTTACTAACAGCTCGATTGTTTTACCTTTTCTGTATAAAATATTTCTTAAAGTGGCATATTTATAACAGTTGTTTAGCTCAACAGAAGGCTCAGCTGTGTCTTTCATTGCATCTAATGCACCATCCATAATTGCATCAATATTTGCACCACTAACAGCAATAGGTAAAAGGCCAACAGCGGTTAAAACAGAAAATCTGCCACCAATATCATCGGCTATAACAAAGGTTTCATAACCTTCCTTATCAGCTAATGCCCTTAAAGTTCCTTTTTCCTTATCTGTTGTGCAGTAAATTCTTTTTTTCGCTTGTTCTTTGCCATATTTTTTTTCTAAATAATTTTTAAAAATTCTAAAGGCTATTGCGGGTTCAGTGGTAGTTCCAGATTTTGAAATTACATTAATCGAAATATCTTTTCCTTCACAAAGACTTAATATTTCGGTTAAATAAGTAGAACTAATATTATTTCCCACAAAATAAATTTGAGGTGTTTTTTTATTTAAATTATTATAAAAAGGTGAATGAATAAACTCAATAGCACATTTTGCACCTAAATAAGAGCCGCCAATTCCAATGACAATTAACACTTCGCTATCACTAATAATTTTGTTTGCCACTTGTTTTATTCTATTAAATTCTTGTTTATCATAATCAGAAGGTAAGCAAAGCCAACCTAAAAACTCATTTCCTAAACCATCTTTATTTTTTAGTGTATTGTGAGCAGCCAGCACTTGAGAGGATATTCCTTTTAGTTCATTTTTTACATTATCAATGTTTAAATATTTAGTTATTATTTTAACCGACATATAATTTAGCCTCCATATAAATATTGTATTCTTATTTTATACTAAAATTATAAAAAAATCAATAATTTATGC
>CAZFQD010000254.1:0-1533 GCA_964520885.1 uncultured Oscillospiraceae bacterium
CACCAGATATAGATGTAGAATTGGCTACATTATTAGCCTATATCAAAGTAGGTGAAGCGGTAACATTTCCAGAAGGTAGTATGAAAGAGTATCGCGACAGTATTGTAAATGTTGCCAAAGAAAAAGGACTTCCTGAGAATGTTGCAAAAGCATCTACCGCATTTGCTGATAGTATTGGAATGCAAATGAAAGCTAAGGGACTTACTGAGCCTACTCAAATGATACTTGATAAGGCTATTGAGGATGCACGAAAGGCTACTTTAAGAATGGATACATCTGTTACAAAGTGGATTGCAAGCGGGAAAAGAATACCTATTGTCGGCATCGGTGCAGATGTTATTTTGCCTTTTGTTAGAACTCCAGTAAATATAGCAGGGCTTTCTGTTGAATATTCTCCTGTTAGTTTTGCAAACGCATTAGGAGAAGGATGGAAATTACTTAGGAAAGAAAACATTCTTCCCAGCCAAATAGCTGAAAGTTTAGCAAAAGGGATTACCGGGACAGGTATCATGATATTAGGTGCTTATTTATTAGCTAATGGTATACTTACTGCTTCTCCAAGTGATGATAAGGACAAAAGAGCTTTTGAAGAGGCTAATGGAATTCAACCTTATTCTTTTAAAATTGGCGATAAGTATTATTCTTATTCAAGGTTTGCTCCTGTTGGTTCTACTTTAGCTGCAGGGGCTGAAGCTTATAAATCTTTGGGGAATAATGCTGATCTGCTTGATGCTTTTTGGGGGGCTACTAGTGCCAGTATGGATAGTTTATTTGAGGCTTCTGTATTTCAAAATCTTAGGAATGCTCTTGGTGGTGGTGGTTACAATAGCAGTGTTTCTGATAATGCTGTTGATGTAACCGAAAATGCTATTAGTGGCTTTATTCCTAATATTATTCCAAAGGTTACAAAGGTTTTTCAAGATAAAAAATACACTACTGCTTATGAGCCCAACTCATTTTTAAAAAGGATGCAACTAAAAACCGGAATTGTGGGAAATATACAACCGAAAATTAATACCAAGGGAAAAGAAATACCTACAGGAAATATAACTGAACGAGTTGCCAATAATTTGTTATTTCCTGCTACTGTTACTACTGAAACTACTAATGCTGTTGATAAAGAAATTCTAAATATTTATAACTTGACTAAAAATAAAGCTATTTTCCCTCGTGTAACTCCAAAATCATTTTCTTTTAATGGGACTAAAACGCTGACTCCTGAAGAGGCTACGGAATTTCAAAAAATACAGGGTGAGGAGACTTATAGAAACATTGAAAAGCTACTTAATGGCACAGCTTCACAAATTGAAATTGACAAATATAATTCTACTGGGATATTTAACAAAAACTTTGTAAACGGTGTGGATTTAGGGGTTACATCACAAGTTATAGCGGACAGAAAAGCAAAAATACTTGAAAATATTATAAAAGATGCTTATGAAACTGCTAAGAAAAATATGTTAGAAAAGAGAGGGATAAAGTATAAATGATTACTATTTTGGTGGCTGGACGAAATTTAACAGCCAATAACTA
>CAZFQD010000255.1:0-1516 GCA_964520885.1 uncultured Oscillospiraceae bacterium
AAATAAATTACTTAATAAAGAGATTGACACTCAAAAGGATAAAATATCAACTCTTGAAAAGGCTCTTAAAAATTCGGCTACTTCTTTTGGGGAGAATGATAAACGAACACAGGCTTGGCAAATTCAACTTAACAATGCCAAAGCAGGGCTAAATGGATTAGAAAAAGAGCTTAAACAAAATGATAGAGCACTTGATAATGTAGCAGATGAGTTTAATGATGCCGAAAAACAAAGTGAGCAGTTTAATGCGGCTCTCAAGAAAAGTTCATCTACTGCCGTACATGCAGATAGTAAATTTTCAAAACTCGGTTCTACAATTGGCAAAATAGGTATTGGTATTGGTGCTGGGGCTGTTGCCATTGGTGCAGCGGCAGTAGCAGCAGGTGTTGTTGCATTTAAATTTGTTGAACAAGCCTCAAATTTATCGGAAGCACAAAATGTTGTAAGTGAAACATTTAAAACAAGCAAAACTGATATTTTAAAATGGACTGAAGAGGTTTCTGCAACTACTGGAATAAGTCAAGTAAACGCTACTAAATTTATAGGTTCTATGGGTGCAATGTTAAAATCAAGTGGATTAGTTGAAGAAGATGCAGGGAAAATGGCGAAGGCAATGGTTCAACTTACCGGGGATATGTCATCATTTTATAATCTTGATACTGACACTGCTTGGGGGAAACTAAGAGCTGGGATATCAGGAGAAACCGAGCCTTTGAAACAACTTGGAATTAATATGTCTGTTGCTAATTTAGAAGCATTTGGAATGGCGAATGGGATGAAAACATCTTTTGCTAAAATGACACAAGGGGAACAAACAACACTTCGTTATAATTATTTATTATCTGTCACAAAAGATGCACAGGGCGACTTTGGGAGAACACTTGAGACATCTTTTCCAAACCAATTGCGAGTAGCACAAATGCAATTAGAAACAATGGCCATAAGCGTAGGAACAGTTTTGCTACCGTCATTTTTAGATGGTTTGAAAGGCATAACCAACTTTGCCAAAGAAATAATGCCAGAACTACAAAAAGCACTAAAAACAGGCGATTTTACTAAATTAGGTGAGGTATTGGCAAGTGGAATATCTGAAGCACTTACAAAACTATTACCATTGGTTAATAAACTAATACCGATTGTTATTAATATATTAGGAAAGATAGGTCAAGTAATACTTGATAATTTGCCAATGATACTAAACGCAGCACTCAGTATAGTAATGGCTATATTGCAAGGTTTAATATCAGCATTACCTCAAATAGCTAATGGAGCAACACAACTAATATTAACACTATTAACTGGAATAATTGAAAACTTGCCCACCTTAGTAAAAGGTGCTATTTTAATGGTTGTAACACTTGCAAATGGTATAGCACAGGCTTTGCCTGAACTTATACCAAAAATAGTAGATGCTGTTATTCTAATAGTTAAAGTCCTAATTGATAATATGGATTTAATACTTGATGCGGCATTTCAAATAATTGTTGGCTTAGCAAAAGGGCTTGTATCGGCTTTG